>CAXUGZ010000027.1:2888-10423 GCA_964250685.1 uncultured Sphingomonadaceae bacterium | reverse complement strand
GTCGGGCGCGATCGGCAGCGCGCGGAAGCCGGCGTGGCTGGCGAGGAACGCGTCCGCGACCGCCTCGCCCTCCTCGCGCTCGAGCGAGCAGACCGCATATATCAATGTGCCGCCCGGCTTCACCGCCTGCGCCGCGCGCGCGAGCATCGCCTGCTGGCGCTCGGCCAGCGCCGCCACCGCGCGCGGGCGCATACGGTGAAGCACGTCGGGGTGGCGGCGGAAGATGCCCGTGGCCGAGCAGGGCGCGTCGAGCAGCACCGCGTCGACCGGCTCGGCCGGGGTAAAGGTGAGCGCGTCGCCCACCAGCGCCTTCGCCCCGAGCCGCGTGCGCGCGAGATTGTCGCGCAGCCGCGCGAGCCGCCCCTCGGCCGCATCGAGCGCGGTCACGCGCCAGCCGGCGGCGGCGAGCTGCATAGTCTTGCCCCCCGGCGCGGCGCACAGATCGAGCACGCTGCGGCCATGGCCGGCGCCGAGCAGCCGCGCGGGAACCGACGCGGCGATATCCTGCACCCACCACGCGCCCTCCGCGAAGCCGGCCAGCTCGGTCACGCGCGCGCCCGCGGCCAGGCGCACATTGCCCGGGGCGAGGCTGATGCCGCCGAGACGATCGGCCCATGCGGCGGTGTCGGCGGGCGCGCGCAGCGTCAGGTCGAGCGGCGGGGGCGCGGCGAGCATGCGCGCGGCGGCGGCGGCGGCGCGCTCGCCCCAGCCCGCGCACCAGCGCGCCGCCAGATCGGGCGGCAGGCTCGGCACTGCGGGCAGGCGCGCGCCCCCGCGCATCACCGCGCCGAACACGCCGTGGACCAGCCGGCGCGGCCCGCCGTCGACCAGCGGCAGCACGGTCGCGATCGCGGCATGCGGCGGCGTATCGAGCAGCAGCGCCTGCGCGAGCGCGATGCGCAGCGCGAAACGCGCCTTGGCGTCGCGCGGCAGCGGCCGCGGCGTGGCGCCGTCGATCAGCGCGTCGAGATCGACCAGCCGGCGCAGCACCTCGGCCGCGATCGCATGCGCGAGCGCGCGATCGTCCGCCCGCTCGAGCCCGCGCGCGGCGGCGTCGAGCGCGCCCTCCAGCGGCTGGCCGCGCCGCAGCACCGCGTCCAGCAAGCGGAGCGCGGCGGCGCGCGCGGGCACCCCCGGCGGCGTGGATCTGGGATCGTTCATCTTGCCGGCATCGCTCGGGAAGCGCATGTGGACGTTCCCGATCGAGGCCGCAACGCCGATGACACGACGCGCCCGCACCCGCCCGCCTTCGGCGAAGCCGCCCGCTCATCTCTCGCCGAACCCGCCCGTGCCCGAACCGGCCGAACCGCGCCCGGCGGTGGCCGAGGAGGGACTGTCGCCCGTGCGCTACGGCGACTGGGAGAAGAACGGCATCGCGATCGATTTCTGACGCGCGGCAGGAACGCCATCGCCGCTTCGCGAGTCTGGACGAGCGATGGACGCGCGGACAATCCCATGGGCGGTCCGGCTGCTACTGCCGTTCCTGCTGACGCCGATCATCGTGCTGGCGCTCACCGCGGGGCTGGTGACGAGCCTCGACCCCGCCGCGTTCCGGCTGGCGATCGCGCACAGGCTGTCGGGCGAAGCGGGGCGGACGGTGACGATCGGCGCGATCCGCCGGCTCGATCATCATGTGTTCCATCCGCGCTTCGCACTGGGCGACGTGCGCGTGGCCCAGCCGGCATGGGCCGGCGGCGGCGACATGCTGCGCATCCGCACCGCCATCGTCCGCCTGCCGCTGCTGCCGCTGCTGATCGGGCGCGTCGAGCCCGAGTCGCTCGATCTCGACGGCCTCGCGCTGGCGCTGGTCCGCGTCGACGCCGCCCATGCGAACTGGCTCGGCCGCGGCGGCGGCGCCAGGCACCCGCCCGCCCGGCTCACGATCCGCGACGGTTACGTCACCCTGAACGATCGCGCATATGATGACCGGCTCGCGGCACGCGTCGAGGCGGACGAGCACGGCTTCCGCCTGATCGGGCGCGGCAGCCTCGCGGGCCACCCGGCGACGATCGCGTTCGTCGGCGCGGCGGTCGCCGGGTCCGGTCCGTGGCCGTTCCGGCTGGACTATCGCTCCGCCATCGCCAACCTCAAAGTGCTCGGCCGCGCCGACCGGCCGCTCGACTTCGATCATTTCGCGGGCCGCGCGGAGGCATCGGCGCGCGATCTGCGCGATCTCGACCGGCTGATCGACGCGGGTCTGCCGCACACGCAGCCCGCGCGCCTCACCGCGATCGTGCGGCACGATCCGCAGGCGTGGCGCCTGTCCGCGCTCACGGGCCGGATCGGGCGGTCTGACGTGCTGGCGCGGGTCACGCTGCGCCAGGATGGCGCGCGCGCCCTGATCGACGCCGACCTGATCTCGAACGGCTTCGATTTCGACGATCTCTCCACTGATGCCGCGCTCGCCGAGGAGGCCGCCGAGGATCGCCGGACCGGCCCGCGCCTCGTCCCCGAAACGCCGATCCGGCTCGATCGTCTCCAGCGGCTCGACGGCACGCTGCGCTATGACGTGCGCCATATCCTGTCGCGCACCTCCAGCGTGTTCCGCAGCGTGCGCGGCACGCTGACGCTCGCGCACGGCGTGCTCACCGCCGCCCCGCTGCTGGCCACCCTGCCCGACGGAGAGCTTGCCGGCACCGCGCGCGTGCGCCACCGCGCGGGCACGCCGCTGCTCACGCTCGATCTGCGGGTGAAGAACAGCCGGGTGTCGTTGCTGACGCGCAGCGACATCGCCACCGGGCCGCTCTCGGGCCACATCCGGCTCGCGGGCGGCGGCGATACGGTGCGCGCCGCGGTCGGACGGGCGAGCGGCAGCGTCGTATGGATCACGCGCGGCGGGACGATCTCGCGCCGCGCCGCGTTGTTCGCGGGCGCGGATCTCGGCCGCGCGCTGTTCGAGGGCACTTCCGAGCGCACCGGCATCCGCTGCGGAATCGCGCGCTTCGAGGTGACCGGCGGGGTCGCGCGGGCGGCGCCGCTGGTGATCGACACCGACGTGGCGCGGATCGACGGCAGCGGCAATGTCGACATTCCCAGCGAGCGGTTCTCGCTCACGCTCACCGGCCATCCCAAGCTCGGCCATGCGGTTCACCTCGATCAGCCCGTCTTGGTCGAGGGGACGCTGCTGAACCCGTCGGTGGTGCCGCCGCACGTTTCCAGGACGCCCGGCACCGTGTTCGAGCTGCTGGGCCGCGCGATCACGGGCAACAGCGTCCCGCCCGCCGCCGACGCGGACTGCGCCGGGCTCGCGGCGAAGGCGTTGCGCTAGACTGCCTCGCTGCGCAGCGGGCGCGCGAGCAATGCGGCGATCGCGTCGTCCACGCCCAGCGCGCCCGCGAGCAACGCCGCGACGCCCTCGCAGATCGGCATTTCCACCCCCGCCGCGCTCGCCGCCTCGATCAGCACCGGCGCGGTGAAGGCGCCCTCCGCGACCGTCCGCCGATCGGCGAGCAGCGCCCGCGCCGCGGCGCCGCGGCCGAGCCCCAGCCCGAGCGAGAAGTTGCGCGACTGCTCGGACGAACAGGTCAGCACGAGGTCGCCCAGCCCCGACAGCCCGGCCAAGGTCTCGGCCCGGGCGCCGCGCGCGAGCCCGAAGCGCGTCATCTCGGCGAAGCCGCGCGCGATCAGCGCGGCGCGCGCATTGCGCCCGAGCCCCGCGCCCTCGACCACGCCGCACGCGATCGCGAGCACGTTCTTGACCGCGCCGCCGATCTCCGCCCCGATCACGTCGGTCGAGCGATAGGGGCGGAAGGCGGGCCGCGCGATCCGCGCCGCGAGCCGCCCGCCGACCTCCCCGTCGGCGCAGGCGAGCGTGACCGCGGTGGGCAGACCGGCCGCGACTTCGCCCGCGAAGGTCGGTCCCGACAGCACCGCCACGGGCGCGCGCGGGCACAATTCGGCCGCGACCTCGGACATCAGCGCCATCGTCCCCGCCTCGATCCCCTTGGCGCAGAGCAGCAGCGGCCGCTCCCCCACCGGCGCGGCGCCCAGCACGCGGCGCAGATGCTGCGCCGGCGTCACCACCAGCAGCGCCTCGCACGGCGCCAGCTCCTCCAGCCGCGCGACCGGACGGATCGCGGGCGAGAGCGCGATGCCCGGGAGGTAGAGCGGGTTCGTCCGCTCGCGCGCGATCGACTCGACCACCTCGGGCTCGTGCGCCCACAGCAGCACCTCGCCCCCCGCCGCCGCGACCTGCGCGAGCGCGGTACCCCATGCGCCCGCGCCGATCACGCCGATCCTCATGCCTTCACCCCCGCCCCGCGCGCGCGCTCGGCCGAGGAATCGAGCGGCCAGCGCGCGCGCGCGGGCACGTCGAGCGCGTCGGTCATGCCGGCGGCGAAGCGCTCGGCGCCGGCCCAGGCGATCATCGCCGCATTGTCGGTGCACAGCCACGCCGGCGGCGCCACGAACCGCAGGCGATGCTCGACGGCAAGCGCCTCCAGCGCCGCGCGCACCGCCGCGTTCGCAGCGACCCCGCCCGCGACGACGAGCGCAGTAACTGCTCCCTCTCCACTCCGGGGAGACGGTTGGGGAGAGGGGGAGACGTGGCCAGGTGGGCGCGAACCATCCCACGTCGCCCCCTCTCCCAACCCTCTCCCCGGAGGGGAGAGGGCCTTTAGCGCCCGCCTCGTCCGATCAACCAGGCAATCGACCACCGCCTGCTGGAAGGATGCGGCAATGTCCTCCACCCGATGCGCCCCCGAGTCGCGCGCGCGCAGCACCGCGCTCTTGAGCCCCGCGAAGGAGAAATGCGGCTCGCTTGATCCCAGCAGCGGGCGCGGCAGCGGCACCGCGCGCGCGTCGCCCGCCGCCGCCGCGCGCTCCACCGCCGGGCCGCCGGGAAAGCCCAGCCCCAGCATCTTGGCGGTCTTGTCGAACGCCTCGCCCGCCGCGTCGTCGATCGTCGTCGCGAGGCGGGCATAGGCGCCGACGCCGCGCACCAGCAGCAACTGGCAATGCCCGCCCGACACGAGCAGCAGCAGATAAGGGAAGCCGAGCGCGGGATCGGACAGGCGCGGGCTGAGCGCATGGCCCTCAAGATGGTTGACCGCGATCAGCGGCCTGGCGCCGGCCAGCGCGAGCGCCTTGGCGGTGACCAGCCCGACCATCACCCCGCCGATCAGGCCCGGCCCGGCGGTCGCCGCGATCGCGTCGACCTCGCCCAGCGTCACCCCCGCCGCGTCGAGCGCCGCCTCGATCAGCGGCGTCAGCATCTCGACGTGCGCGCGCGCCGCGATCTCGGGCACGACGCCGCCGAACGGCGCGTGCGCCGCCTCCTGCCCCGCCAGCCGATGCGCGAGCACGCGCCGGTCCGACGTCACCAGCGCCGCCGCGGTTTCGTCGCACGAGGATTCGATGCCGAGGATCAGCGCCATGGCTGCCGCTGTGCCCCCGATCCGCCCCGGCTTGCAAGCGAGGGGGCTTTGCGGGCACAGCATGCCGCCATGCCCTCATTCCGTCTCGGCACGCGCGGCTCGCCGCTCGCCTTATGGCAGGCGAACATGGTCGCCGATCGTCTCCGCGCGGCGCACGGGCTCGCGCCCGACGCGATCGAGATCGTGCCGATCCGCACCACCGGCGATGCGGTGCAGGACCGCGCGCTGGCGGAGGTCGGCGGCAAGGCGCTATGGACCAAGGAGCTCGATCGCGCGCTGCTCGAGGGATCTATCGACCTGGCGGTGCATTCGATGAAGGACGTCGAGACGATCCGCCCCGAATCGATCGTCATCGCCGCGATGCCGCCGCGCGCGGACGTGCGCGATCGGCTGATCGGCGCGCAGAGCCTCGCCGCGCTGCCGGCGGGGGCGCGGGTCGGCACCTCCTCGCCGCGCCGCGCTGCGCAGGTCCGCCGCGCGCGGCCCGATGCGCGGATCATGCTGTTCCGCGGCAATGTCGACACGCGGCTGCGCAAGCTGGCCGAGGGCGAGGCCGACGCCACGCTGCTGGCGGCGGCGGGGCTCGACCGGCTCGGGCGCGGCGATGTCGGATATGCGCTCGAGGTGGACGTGATGCTGCCCGCGCCCGCGCAAGGGGCGGTCGGGATCGAGGCGCGCGCGCACGATGGCGAGATGCGGCGCCTGCTCGCGGCGATCGACCACGCCCCGACCAGCGCGTGCGTGCGCGCCGAGCGCGCCCTGCTCGCCGCGCTGGGCGCCGATTGCCGCTCGCCCGTCGCCGCGCTGGCGCAGATCGAGGGCGAGACCATCCGCCTGCGCGCCGAGATCCTGGCCGAGGACGGCGCCGCCTGGGCGGCACAGGAGGCGCGGTTCGCCGCGAGCGACCGCGCCGCGCCCGCCGCGCTCGCCGCCGCGTTGCTGGAGCACGCCCCGCCGCGGCTGCGCGCGCTGTTCGGATGACGCGCCTGCTCGTGCTGCGCCCCGAGCTCGGCGCGGCGGCGACGGTGGAGCGCGCGCGCGCGCTCGGGCTGGAGGCGTGCGCGGCACCGCTCTTCACGATCGCGCCGCTCGCCTGGGATGCGCCCGATCCGCGCGCGCACGACGCGCTGATGCTCACCAGCGCGCAGGCGCTGCGCCACGCCGGCGACGCGCTCGGCCTGTACCGCGCGCTGCCGGCCTATGCGGTGGGGGAGGCATCGGCCGCCGCCGCGCGCGCGGCGGGCTTCGGCGCGGTCCATGCCGGGCCGTCGGACGCCGATGCGTTGCTCGCCGATATGGCGCGCGCGGGCATCACGCGCCCGCTCCACCTGGCGGGGCGCGAGCATATCGCCGCGGCGCATCCCGCGCTGACGATCACGCGGCGCATCGTCTATGCCGCCGAGCCGGTGGCGGCTTTGCCCCTAACCGCGCGCGACGCGCTCGCTGCGGGCGCGGTCGCGCTGCTCCATTCGCCGCGCGCCGCCGCTGTGTTCGCGCGGCTCGCGGATCAAGCCGGGCTGGCGCGCGAACCGCTGGCGATCGCCTGCCTCTCCCCCGCCGTCGCCGCCGCCGCCGGCGGAGGATGGCGGACGGTGGCGATCGCCGATCGGCCGCGCGAGCCGGCGCTGCTCGCCGCGGCGGCAGCAATCGCTACTCACGACGCGCCCGGCCGGCTAAGGATCGACGCCGAAGAAGGCACGGCATGAACGATCGCGAGACCTATGGCACGCCGCGGCGCGGGATTGCGGGGCTTCTGCTGGCCGCCTTGCTCGCCTTCGTGCTGGGCGTCGCGCTGATGGCGCTCGCGGTCCGCCGCTGGGACCGGATCGCCGCGTGGCTCCATCCGCTCCCGGTCGCGGCGCCGGTCACGGCGACCCTGCCGCGCCTGATCGTGCAGCCCGTCGTCCAGCCTCCTCCAACCGTCGACAGCGCGCTGGCGGCGCGGGTCGACGCGATCGAGGCGCGGATCGATCGCGCCGACCGGCGTGCCGCCGCCGCGAGCGTCGATGCCGATCATGCCGAGGGGCTGCTGGTCGCATTCGCCGCGCGCCGCGCGCTCGATCGCGGCCAGCCGCTCGGCTATCTCGAAGGGCTGCTGCGCGATCGCTTCGGCGCCGGCGATGCCGCCTCGGTCGCGCAGGTGATCGCCGCCGGCCAGCG
>CAXUGZ010000027.1:0-2878 GCA_964250685.1 uncultured Sphingomonadaceae bacterium | reverse complement strand
TCGGCACGACCGAGGCGCCATCGGTGGCGATGATCATCGCCGCCGCGCAGCACCCGGTCACGCTCCTCCAACTCCAAGACGGGATCGCCGCGCTCGGCCCGGACATCGTTGCGCCGCGCGCGGGCGAGGGCTGGTGGACGAGCGTGCAGCGCGAACTGGGCGGGCTGTTCGTCGTCCGCCGCGCGGACACGCCATCGGCCGCGCCCGACGCGCGGCTGGCGCGCGCGCGCCATGCGCTCGACCAGGGCGCGGTCGACGTCGCCGCCGCCGAGGTCGCGCGCATGCCGGGCGCCGCGCGCGCGACCGGCTGGCTTGCCGCCGCGCATCGCTACCTGCTCGCGCGCGGCGCGCTCGACCGGATCGAGAGCGCCGCCTTGCTCGCGCCGCCCGCCGCGCCCGACGTCATGGACTGACGAGCGCGCATGGCCGGGCTGGCGGCGCTGCAATATGGAGCGGACGGGTTCGACACGCGCACCGCCGAGATCGTCGGCCGGCGCATGGCGGGCGAGACCTTCCTCAAGGCGTGGATCGCGCATGCCGGCGCCGATCCGCTGACCGGCTGGGCCGACGATGCGGCGGCGCGCGACGCATTCGTCGCGCACGTGCGCGAGCTGGGCGTCACCGGGCCGGTGGTCTGCGCCACGCAACGCGATGCGGGCGCGCTCACCCATGCGGGCGCATTGTGGCTCGCCGATCCGGCGATCGCGACCTATGCCTGGCATCGCCGCTGGGTCGGGCAGGATCGGTGGAGCATCGTCGGCATCACGCACACGATGTCGAGCCACGCGGCGATGGACCGCGTCGCGGCACTGCTGACCGCGCCGACGCAGCGCTGGGACGCGCTGATCTGCACCTCGCGCGCGGTCGAGCGTGCGGTGACGGCGGTGCTCGATGCCGAGGCCGACTATCTCGCCGCGCGCCTGGGCGCGACCGCATGTTCGGCGCCCGAGCTGCCCGTGATCCCGCTCGGCGTGGCGTGCGACGCGCTCGCGCCGGACCCGGAAGCGCGCGCGCGCTGGCGGGCCGAGCTCGGCATCGCCGACGATGCGGTGGCGGTGCTCCAGTTCGGCCGCCTGTCGATGCACACCAAGTCGCATCCGCTGCCCGTGTTCCTGGCGCTGGCGCGCGCGGCGGCGCGCGGCGGGCCGCCGCTCCACCTCATCCTGGCGGGCAGGTTCGCCAACCCGTCGCAGGAGCAGACCCACCACGCGCTCGCCGCGCATTTCGCGGATGTGCTGACGACGCATTTCGTCGACGGCGCGAGACCCGACGCGGGCGGCACGCGATCGGCCGCGGACATCGGCACGTTGCTCTCCGACAACGTCCAGGAAAGCTACGGCCTGGCACCCGTCGAGCTGATGGCGGCGGGGCTGCCCGTGGTGGGTAGCGATTGGGACGGGCTGCGCGACACGATCGAGCACGACGTCACCGGCATGCTCGTGCCCACGTTGCTGCCCCCGCCCGGCGCGGGCGACCTCATCGCGCGGCGCCACGCGGTCGGCATCGAGACCGCGGCGCAGTTCATGGCCGCCGCCGCGCAATCGACCGCGATCGACATCGCCAAGGCGGCGGAGGCCTTCGCCGCGCTCGCCGCCGATGCCGGCCTGCGCGCGCGGATGGGCGCGGCGGGGCGCCGGCGCGCGCGCGCCTTGTACGACTGGCCGGTGGTGATCGGTCAATATCGCGCGCTGCTCGATCACCTCGCCGGGCGCCGCCATGCCGGGACGGGCGAGCGCGCGCCCGTCCCGCGTAGGGGCGCTGCCCTGCCCGCGCGGATGGACCCGTTCGCGATGTTCGCCGCCTATCCCAGCGGACGGCTCGATCCGGCGATGCGGCTCGATCGCGCGCCCGGCAGCCCCGCTTCGGTGCTCGACATGCCCGGCGGGCTCGGCCGCGCGATCATGGTCCAATCGTCGCTGCCCTCCGCCGCCGCGCTCGATACGCTGCTCGCGCGGATCGGCGGCGGCGGGCTCGTGCTCGGCGATCTGCTCGCGGCCTGCCCGGTCGCGGATCGGGGGCCGCTGCTGAACGGCATCGCCTGGCTGATGAAGTTCGGCTTCGTCACGCATACCTAGACGATTGGCCCTATCGCCGCGCCCTGCGCCGGCCTACACTCGCCCTACCCCGGGGAGCCGCCATGGGTGTCCGTCGCAGCCTTGCCGCGTCGGAGCCCTCCAGCGGCTGAGAGGCGGTACGGTACACCGCGACCCGACGAACCTGATCCGGTTGATACCGGCGGAGGGAGGGCGATGCACCCTCGCTCCGTTCAAGGAGTGACCCATGGCCGATATTCCCGCGCGCACCGAATTAGCCGTCACCACCGGGCCGATCAGAGGCAGCCGCAAAATCCATGTCGGCCCGCTCAACGTGGCGATGCGCGAGATCGATCTCGAGCCCTCCTCGGGCGAACCGCCGCTGCGCGTCTATGATTGCTCGGGGCCCTATACAGATCCGACCGCGCGGATCGACATCATGGGGGGCCTGCCCGAGCTGCGCCGCGACTGGATCAGGGGGCGCGGCGATGTCGAGGAGGTGTTGCAGCGCGAAGTGAGGCCGGAGGATAACGGTCAGCTCGGCCCCGACCGTTCGGGCGGGGTGCAGCCCTTTCCCAACGTCCGCCGCCGCGTGCTGCGCGCCCGGGCCGGCGCCAATGTCAGCCAGATGCATTATGCCCGCCGCGGGATCGTCACCCCCGAGATGGAATATGTCGCGATCCGCGAGAATGTCGGGCGCGACGCCTTGATCGGCCACGTGCGCGACGGCCACGATTTCGGCGCCGCGATCCCCGATCACGTCACCCCCGAATTCGTGCGCGACGAGGTGGCGCGCGGCCGCGCGATCATCCCGAACAACATCAACCATCCCGAGAGCGAGCCGA
>CAXUGZ010000026.1:7011-10555 GCA_964250685.1 uncultured Sphingomonadaceae bacterium | reverse complement strand
TGGATCGGCGCCATGCGGAAGATGCGCTTGCCGGTGCGCTTGTAGAAGAACACCTGGAGGATCACGCTCACCGTCTCCAGCACGAACAGGCCGCCGACGATCAGCAGCACGATCTCGTGATGCGCCACCACCGCGATCGCGCCGAGCGCGCCGCCGAGCGCGAGGCTGCCCGTATCGCCCATGAACACCGCCGCCGGGGGCGCGTTGAACCACAGGAAGGCGAGGCAGCCGCCGATGATCGACGCGGTCATCACCGTCAGGCCCCCCGCCCCGGGCACGTGCGGAATGCCGAGATAGGTCGCGAACTTGAAGTTGCCGACGAGGTAGACGATCACGAAGAACGCGAGGCTGGCGATCACCACCGGCATCGTCGCCAGCCCGTCGAGCCCGTCGGTCAGGTTCACCGCGTTGCCGAAGCCGACGATGATGAAGGCGGCGAAGAAGATGTACCCCGGCCCCAGATCGATCACCGGCCCGTTGTAGAAGGGCAGGTACAGCACCGTGCTGTTGCCGCTGGTGATGATCCAGGCGGCGATGCCCGCGACGATGAACTCCATCAGCAAACGGACGCGTCCCGATACGCCGGCGTGACTGCGCTTCCTGACCTTGTCGTAATCGTCCATGAAGCCGATCAGTCCGAAGCCGAGCAGCACCAGCAGGCATGCCCAGCTGTAGCGGTTGCCGAGATCCATCCACAGCAGCAGCGAGGTCGTCACCGCCGCCAGGATCATCAGCCCGCCCATCGTCGGCGTGCCGACCTTGGCGAGGTGCGTCTGCGGGCCGTCGGCGCGGATCGGCTGGCCCTTGCCCTGGCGCACGCGCAGCCAGCCGATGAAGCGCGGACCGATCAGCAGCCCGATCGCGAGCGCGGTGATCGCCGCCGCGCCCGCGCGGAAGGTGATGTAGCGGATCAGGTTGAGGACGTGGGGGAAGCCGAGATGCTCGGCGATGACGTACAGCATGGTGGCTATTCCCCCGCCAGCGCGGCGACGACGCCCGCGAGGCCGAACGCGTTCGATCCCTTGACGAGCACCGCGTCGCCGGGCGCGATCAGCGGACGCGCGCGATCGATCGCGGCGGCGGCGTCGGGCACATGCGCGAATTCGATCTGTCCTTCCAGCGCGCGCGCGAGCGGCGCCATCTCCGCTCCGACGAGGAGCGCGAAGCTGACGCCCGCCTCGATCATCGGCTGCGCGAGCTCGGCATGGTGGCGCGCCTCGTCGGGACCCAGCTCGCGCATCCCGCCGAGGATCGCAATGCGGCGCGCGGCGGTTTCGCCGCCGAGCACCTTGAGCGTCGCGCGCATCGAGGCGGGGTTGGCGTTGTAGCTCTCGTCGATCAGCAGCGCGTCGCCGTCCGGCAGGCGCAGCGTGACGCGCCGTCCGCGCCCCGCCAGTCCGGCGAGATCGGCGAGCGCGAGCCCGGCGGCGGCGAGGTCGCCCCCCGCCGCCTCAACCACGCCGAGCACGGCGAGCGCGTTCGACACCCAATGCTCGCCCGGCTGGCCGACGGTGAAGGTGAGTTCGGCGGTGCGCAGCCGCGCCTGGACGAAGGTGCCCCGCGCCGCCGCCAGCCCCTCCCGCGCGCTCACATCGGCGGCGCGATCGCGCCCGAAGGTGACGATCCGCGCCGCATGGCCGCGCGCGGCGGCGATCAGCCGGTCGCGATGCGGGCTGTCATACGGGATCACCGCGATGCCGCCCGGCTCCAGCCCCTGGAAGATCTCCCCCTTGGCGTCGGCGATCGCCGCTTCGTCCGCGAAGAAGGCGCCGTGCGCGAGCGCCACCGCGGTCACCAGGGCGACATGCGGGCGCACCAGCCGGGTGAGCGCCGCCAGCTCGCCCGCATGGTTCATCCCCATCTCGAACACCGCGAACCGGGCGTCGCGCGGCATGCGCGCGAGGCTCAGCGGCACGCCGACATGGTTGTTGTAGCTCTTGAGGCTGCGATGCACCGCACCGGGGGCGGCGCGCTCGAACGCGGCGAACAGCGCCTCCTTGACGCTGGTCTTGCCGACCGATCCCGTGACCCCGACGATCGTCGCGCCGGTGCGGGCGCGCGCCGCGGCGCCAAGCGCATCGAGCGCGGCGGCGGTGTCGGCGACGCGCACGTGCGGGCCTTCGACCGGCTCTGACACGATCGCGCCCGCCGCGCCCTGCGCGAACGCCTGGCGCACGAAGCGGTGGCCGTCGGTCGCCTCGCCCTTGAGCGCCACGAACAGGTCGCCGCGACCGACCTCGCGCGAATCGAAGGCGACGCCCGACACGTCGAACGGCGCGGATGCGGTCCCGCCCGTCGCGGCGGCGATCTCGGCCGAGGTCCAGAGGCTCATAACACCTCTCCATGCGCAGCATGGGGAGGGGGACCAGCGGCGCAGCCGATGGTGGAGGGGCAATGGCGTGCGGGCCCCTCCACCACTCGCCTACGGCGAGCGGTCCCCCTCCCCATCCTGCGGATGGAGAGGTTCTGGGTCATCCCGCGCATTCGCGCGCCACCTGGACGTCGTCAAACGGCAGCACGCGATCCCCAACGATCTGGCCCTGCTCGTGGCCCTTGCCCGCGAGCAGGACGATGTCGTCCGCGCCCGCCTCGGCGATCGCCGCCGCGATCGCCTCGCGCCGGCCGCCGATCTCGACTGCGCCGGGCGCGCCCGCCAGCACCGCGCGGCGGATCGCGGCGGGGTCCTCCGAGCGCGGGTTGTCGTCGGTCACGATCACGTGGTCGGCGAGCCGCGCCGCAACCGCGCCCATTTGCGGGCGCTTGCCCTGGTCGCGGTCGCCGCCCGCGCCGAACAGCACGATCAGCCGCCGCGCGGCGTGCGGGCGCAGCGCCTCGATCGCCGCCGCCAGCCCGTCGGGCGTATGCGCGTAATCGACGTAGACCGGCGCGCCCGCCTTGCTGATCGCCGCGCGCTCGAGCCGGCCGCGCACCGGCTGGACGCGCGCGGCCAGCGCGAGCATCGCGCCCGCCTCGCCGCCCGTCGCCAGCACGAGGCCGATGGCGGTGAGCGCGTTGGCGGCCTGGTAGGCGCCGATCAGCGGCAGATCGAGCCGGTGCGTCCTGCCCTCCGCCTCGATCGTGAGCGTCTGGCCGAGCTGGGTCGGCTCGCGCGCCGCCAGCCGCAGCGTCTCGCCGCGCGTGCCGACGGTGAGCAGCCGCAGCCCGCGCTCGCGCGCCAGCTCGGCGACGCGGCCCGAGGCGGGATCGTCCGCCCACAACACCGCCGCGCCGTCGCCGTCGACCACCTCGGTGAACAGCCGCAGCTTGGCCTCGAGATAGGCCTCCATCGTGCCGTGATAATCGAGATGGTCGCGCGACAGATTGGTGAACGCCGCCGCGCGCACGGGCAGCCCCTCGGTGCGGAACTGCGAGAGGCCGTGGCTCGACGCTTCGAACGCGGCGTGGGTCACGCCCTCGCGCGCGAGCCCGCCCATGTTGGCGAGGAAGGTGACGATGTCGGGCGTGGTCAGCCCGGTCGCGACCTGCTCGTCCGCGGTGGTGACGCCAAGCGTGCCGATCGAGGCGGCGTGGAACCCCGCCATCC
>CAXUGZ010000026.1:0-7001 GCA_964250685.1 uncultured Sphingomonadaceae bacterium | reverse complement strand
GTCAGCTCGACCGTCGAGGTCTTGCCGTTGGTGCCCGTCACCGCCACCACGGTCTCGGGGAAGGGGGCGAAGAACTTGGCCGCGGCGTGCGCGAAGGCGCGGCGCGGCGCGGTATCGGCGATGTGCGCGGCGCCCCGCACCATCGCCTCGGGCCGCGCGACCACCGCGACCGCGCCCGCGCCGACCGCCTGCGCGATATAATCCTCGCCGTTGACGCGGCTCCCACGGAACGCGCCGAACACGGTGCCGGGCGCGACCTTGCGGCTGTCGATCGCGAAGCCCGTGACGCGTGCGTCGCTCGCGATCCCCGGCGCCTCGATCAGCTCACTCAATCTCATTCTTGCCCGCCGGTTTCTTGTCGAGCAGGAGCGGCCACAGATCGGAGACGTCGATGTCCTTCGACAGATCGGGGCGGACGCCGAGCAACGGCCCGATCCGCGCGATTACGCGCTTGGCGAGCGGCGCGGCCATCCAGCCGGCGGTGCGGAAGCCGTAGGTCGCTTTGCTCGCCTTGGCATCGTCGAGCGTGGTGAGCACGACATAGCGCGGATGGTCCATCGGGAACACCCCCGCGAAGGTGGTGATGTTGCTGGTCTTGTTGTAGCCGTGACCCGAGATCTTCTCGGCGGTGCCGGTCTTGCCGCCGACGCGCAGCCCGGGCGCGTTGGCGTTGGTGCCCGTGCCCTGGAGCACCACCAGCCGCATCAGCTGGCGGATGCGCGCGCTCGTCGCTTCCGAGATCACGCGCTTCCCCGGCACCGGCGCGCCCGGCTGGTGCTTGAGCAGGGTCGCGGGGTGGAGGATCCCGCCATTGGCGAGCGCGGCGAACACCTGCGCCACATGCAGCGGGGTCACCGAAATGCCGTGGCCGTAGGAGGTGGTCATAACCTCGGTCTTGCCCCATTGGCGCGGGAACAGGGGCTGAGCCCGCTCGCGCAGCTCGATATCGGTGCGCTTGTCGAGCCCGAGCTTGCGGAAGAAGGGCACGATCCGCTCGGGCCCGAGCAGCTGGGCGATCTGCGCGGTGCCGATGTTGGACGAGAAGGTCATCACCTCGGGCACGCTCAGCGGGCGGAACTTGGGCTCGTCGTCATGAATCCTGAAGCGGCCGATCACGATCTGGTGCGACACGTCGAAGGTTTGCGCCATGTCGGTCAGCACGCCGCTCTCAATCGCGTTGGCGAAGGTCATCATCTTGAAGGTTGAGCCCAGTTCGTACACCCCCTGCGTGACCTTGTTGGGGATGTCCTTCTGGCTGCGCAGCGGGGCGTTGGGGTTGATGTCGGGCAGCGACGCCATCGCCAGCACCTCGCCCGTGTCGACGTCGAGCACCACGCCCGCCGCGCCGATCGCCGAGGTCTCGGCCATGCGCCGCGCGAGCTCGCTCTCCATCGCCGCCTGGACGCGCACGTCGAGCGCCAGCGTGATCGGCTCGCCCCTGGCCAGTTGCGGATCGAAATAGCGCTCGACCCCGATGCCGGTCAGCACCTCGCGCTTGCTCCTGGGATCGAGCACCGTCTGCGAATAGCCGAGGACGTGGCCGGCGAGCGATGCCTGCGGGAATAGGCGGTGCGGCTCGGGCTCCAGCTTGAGCGCGGGCTCGCCGATCGCCTGCACCGCGCGCGCCAGCGCGGGCGAGGCGGGGCGGCGCAGATAGACGAAGCGCCGGCCGAACACGATGCGGCGATACGCCGCCACGTCGCGCTCGGGCATCAGCGCGGCAAGCCTTTCGGCGAGCGCGTTGCGGTCGCCGAGCACCTGGCGCGGGTTGATCCCGATCGCCCACAGCCTGATCGTGGTGGCGAGCGAGGCGCCGTTGCGATCGAGGATCTCGCCACGCGCGGCCGTCGCCGGCGCCCTCGCCGGGCGGTCGTGGTGGAACAGGCAGAGCTGCACCAGCCGCCCGGCGATCACCGCGGTGACGATCATGAACAGGATCATGATCACCATCAGCCGCTGCTGCGCGACCATCAGGGGCGTGCCGCGATCGGCGGGATCGAAGCTCAGCGGGTCCGAAACGATCGCCGTGCTGGCGTTCACCTGTGCGGCCCGGCAGCCTGCTCGGCCGCCGCCTTGTCGGCGATGTCGGCCGGCAGCAGCGACGCGATCGCCTGCGCGGCCGGATGATAGGCGGCGCGCTCGATCGGTGCCGCGTCGGGCGCCAGCCGATCGAGCTTCGGGCGCACCAGGGCCATTGCGGGCCTGATCGGACCCGTACCTTCTCCGTTCGTGTCGAGCGAAGTCGAGACACGCCGCGTTGCGCGTGCGGCACGCCCCTCGACTGCGCTCGGGACGAACGCGATGTGGTTCAGAGCGGGCGGAAAGCGCTCCAGGGCGGCGGTGCGCAGCAGCGGCTGGACGGGGGTTTGGGTCGGGACGGGTGGTGCGGCGCGGTACGCTACCTTCTCGGCCGATCCTTGCAGCGCGGTCACCGCCCGATCGAGCGGAAGCTGCGGGCCGGACGCGCCGCGCGCGTAGAGGCTGACGAGCTGCACCGCGTCGCCCACGAACTGCTCGGGGCGCGGCGCGCGCAGCGCGAAATGCTCGACGTTCCAGCGTTCGACCTGCTGCGCCTGCGTGCGCGTGCCGATCTCGGTCTGGAGCATCGCGATCTGGTCGTGCGTGCGCGCGATCTCGGCATCCACCGCCGCCAGCCCCGCGCGCTCGGCCGCGACCGATTGCGAAACGAGGTAGCAGCACAAGGCCGCCCCGGCGACGCCGGCGACCTGCCAGACCGAACTCAGGCGCGTCGCGATCATGATGCACGACCTTTCGGGCTCGCCCAGGGATTGGCCGCGGTGCGTCGGGCGACGCGCAGCGTGGCGGAACGGGAGCGGGGATTGCGCGCGAGCTCGGCCTCACCCGCGCGCACCGGGCGCGCGACCGCCTCGAAGCTCGGCGCGGACGCGGCGCCCCGCAGATCGGGGCGGTGGCGCGAGCCGGCGGCGGTGCCGCTGCGCTCCTTCAGGAAGCGCTTGACGATGCGATCCTCGAGGCTGTGGAACGAGACTACCGCGAGGCGGCCGCCGCTGCCGAGCACGCGCTCGGCGGCGGCGAGGCCGTCCTCCAGCTCGTCGAGCTCGCGGTTGACGTGGATGCGGATCGCCTGGAAGGTGCGCGTCGCCGGATCCTTGCGCTCGTGATCGCGCGCGCCAAGCGCGCGGCGCACGATCTCGGCGAGCTGGCCGGTGCGCGTGACCGGGCGCGCGGCGACGATCGCGCGTGCGACGCGGCGCGACCGGCGCTCCTCGCCCAGGTGATACAGGACGTCGGCGATCTCTCCCTCGTCCGCCTCGTTGACGAAGTCGGCGGCGCTTGGCCCCGCCTGGTCCATGCGCATGTCGAGCGGCCCGTCGCCCATGAACGAGAAGCCGCGCGCCGCCTGGTCGAGCTGCATCGACGAGACGCCGACATCGAGCGTCACCCCGTCGACCCGCGCGATCCCGCGCTCGGCGAGCGCCGCCTCCATCTGCGAATAGAGCCCGGCGACCAGCGCCAGCGCGCCGTCATTCTCCGCGACGAGCGCCTCACCGTCCGCCACCGCGGCGGGATCGCGATCGAACGCGACCACCCTGGCGCCCGCCGCGAGCAGGGCGCGCGCATAGCCGCCCGCGCCGAACGTGCCGTCGACGTGCGTCTCGCCCGGCGCGGGAGCGAGCGCGCCGATCACCTCGGCGAGCAGCACCGGCTCGTGGCGCGGGGCGGCGCTCACCGGCGCGGGTCCTTGAGCCCGTCGAGCGCGGCAATCTTGCGCGGCTGATCGGCAAAGGTCTCGCGGAAGCGATCATAGTTCCAGATCTGGAAGGTCTCGGCCGCGCCCCAGAACAGGACGAGGCTGCCCGCTTCGTCGAGACCGGCAACCTTGCGCTGCTCCTGCGGCACGACCATCCGCCCGGCGGCGTCGTAGGCCACGGTTTCGATGATGCCGAAATTCTCGCTGAGATCGTCGTCCAGGTCGTCGATGAAGCTGTCCGATCCCTCGTGCTCGCGCTTCAGGCGGTCGAACAGCACCTGCTGGTGGCTCGGATCATAGCCCTGCAGGCAGGGGTGGCGTGCATGCTGCGCGAGCAGCACGGTCGACGCATCATCGAAGCCGTTGGCGCTGGCGCGGCTCGCCGCGGCGGCGCGATAGGACGACGGCAGCGACAGGCGGCCCTTGGCGTCGATGACGCTCAGAGCCTTTCCCGTGAAGAAGCCGCTTGGCACGCGCCGGATCCCCGTATCGCGGCACGAGGCTGTCCGCCCCCACCGCTGCTCTCCCGGAAACCGGCGTGCTTATCGACAAGCCCCGCACGCTCGCACTCCGGCTCACGCGCCAGAGCTACAAGGGAAAGTTGGGGAATTCAAGCCATTCTCATCCACTGCTAACCTTGAGCCGCTTATGTCTCCTCGACTGTACCTGCAGTTAAACCCACGGAACTCCGCCACTGTTCTTTCTCTGTTCTGGAAGTGCCGACCCAGGCCGTCCGCGTGGCGCATGATCGGCGCGTAGGGGACGGAGCGCCGCGATCGCGCTGCGCCGGGCGGCGGCGCGGGCGCGAGTCGCGCGTCAATGCCGCGCCTTGGCGTGCGCGGAATGGCGCGGCGCGGGCGCGGGATCGTCGCCGCCGGGCGCGACGCCGAGTTGCGCGAGCGGCTCGGCGGGGGCGCTGGCGGCGGTGTTGGCGGCGCGCATCGTCGCATTGTCCGCGCCGCCGCTCGCACCGCGCAGGAAGGCGGTCGCCAGCATCACCAGCAGGAACACGCCGGCCAGGCCGAGCGCGCCTACGCGCACGCGATGCATGCGGTCTCCTCCACTATGGATCGAAGATCGCCGGGCACCCCTAGATCCCCCCCTGCAGGGGGAGGTGGCGGGCGTTAGCCCGACGGAGGGGTATCCCGGCTGGTCTGGAGCGCGACGACGGGCCGGGATACCCCTCCACCAGCCTATGGCTGGTCCCCCTCCCCCTCCGGGGGAGGATCATCCGGGCCGTCTCTGCGGTTGCAGCCACGATCTTGGGAAAGTGCGTGTCATCCGCGGCAAGATACGCCGCGGTCCGGCGCTTGTGAACCTCCGCCGGCCACGTCAGCGGACCAGCCATCCCGGCACCGGCAGGCCCTTCGCGGCGAGCCACGCGGGATTGTAGATCGTCGAGAGGTAGCGCATCCCCGAATCGCACAGGATCGTGACGATCGTCCGCCCGGGGCCGAGCGCGCGCGCCAGCGCGATCGCGCCCGCGACGTTGATGCCCGAGGACAGGCCGAGGCACAGCCCCTCTTCCTTGAGCAGCGCGAACACCTGCTCGAGCCCGGCCTCGTCCGAGACGCGGAACTGGGTGTCGACCGGCGCGCTTTCGAGGTTCGCGGTGATGCGGCTCTGCCCGATCCCCTCGGCGACCGACGATCCCGCCGCGCACAGCTCGCCATGCGCGTAATAGTCGTAGAGCGACGCCCCGTGCGGATCGGTGAGCGCGATCACCACGTCCTCGCGCCGCTCCTTCAGCCCCAGCCCCACGCCCGCGAGCGTCCCCCCCGTGCCGACCGCGCAGGTGAAACCGTCGACCCGCCCCTCGGTCTGCGCCCAGATCTCGGGCGCGGTGGTGCGGATGTGCGCGAGGCGATTGGCGATGTTGTCGAACTGGTTGGACCACAAGGCGCCCGGCGTCTCTTCCGCGATGCGGCGCGAGGTATGCACGTAATGCGCCGGGTTGGAGTAGGAGCACGGCGCGACCTCGACCAGCTCGGCGCCGAGCGCGCGCAGCGTGTCCTTCTTCTCCTGGCTCTGCGTCTCGGGGATGACGATGATCGTGCGATAGCCCTTGGCGTTGCCGACCAGCGCGAGCCCGATCCCGGTATTGCCCGCCGTGCCCTCGACGATCGTGCCGCCGGGCTCGAGCGTGCCGCTCTGCTCGGCATCCTCGATGATCGCCAGCGCGGCGCGGTCCTTGACCGATCCGCCCGGATTGAGGAACTCGCACTTGCCGAGGATGTCGCAGCCGGTCGCCTCGCTCGGCCCCCCGAGGCGGACGAGCGGGGTGTTGCCGACGAGCGCGATGCTGTCACGAGCGGTGAGGGCCATTGCGGGCGGATAGCGGACGCGGCGCCTGCCCGGCAAGCAAGCTCGCCTTGGCGACGCGATGGGAACGCTTCGCCGCGCGGCGTTTTATGGTTAAGGTGCCGAAACGCTCTTGACCGGATTGCTGCAATCGCGAAAAGAACGTCCGCTATGAACATTGCCCTCCGCACCCTTCCGCTCTCCGCCCTCGTCCTGCTCGCAGGATGCAACAGCAAGCCGAACACGATCGTGGGCGGCGGGCCGGTCGATACCACCGCCACGCAAATCGCGGCGGCGCCCCCGGTCAAGCTGCCCCCCGCGCTGCTCGCCACCAAATCGTATCGCTGCAAGGACAACACCTTGGTGTATGTCGACTGGTTCAACGACCAGTTGACCGCCAATCTCAAGATGACCAAGGCCGGCACCCCGATCCACCTCACCGCCGAGGTGGCGGGCCAGCCCTTCTCCGGCGAGGGCTACCAGCTCACCGGCACGCCCACCGCCGCGTCGATCTCGTTCAAGAAGCCCGGCGGCGACGGCAAGAGCTGCGACGCGTAACGCGGATCGTGCGCGCGGCCGCGGACGTAGTCCGGGGCGTGTGAAGTCTTGCAAGCGCCTCATCTTCCGTCGCGCCGAAACGGGTTCAGCATGATTGGCGCGGCTGCTATCGCCCCGCCATGACCGAGATCACACCCCAGATCGTCGCCGAGCACGGCCTCTCCGCGCAGGAATATGACCGCGTGCTCGCAGCGCTGGGCCGTGCGCCCAATCTGACCGAGCTCGGCATCTTCTCGGTGATGTGGTCCGAGCATTGCTCGTACAAATCGTCGCGGGTCCATTTGGGCAAGCTGCCTACCACCGGGCTCCAGGTGATCTGCGGGCCGGGCGAGAATGCGGGCGTGGTCGATATCGGGCCGGGACCCGACGGCGAGGGGCAGGCGGCGATCTTCAAGATGGAGAGCCACAA
>CAXUGZ010000025.1:7114-10583 GCA_964250685.1 uncultured Sphingomonadaceae bacterium | reverse complement strand
GGACGGCGGCTACCTCACCTCGGTGTGGAGCCTGCACGAGGCGAGCCGCGCGCTCGCGCCCGTGTTCGCGCGCGCGGGCGCGGCGATGCAGCTGTTCCACGGGCGCGGCGGCGCGGTCGGGCGCGGCGGCGGCTCCTCGTTCGCGGCGATCCGCGCGCAGCCGGCGGGAACCGTGCGCGGCCGCATCCGCATCACCGAGCAGGGCGAGGTGATCGCCGCCAAATACGGCACGCTCGACGCCGCGCGGATCAACCTCGAGGCGATGACCGCCGCCACCCTGCTCGCCAGCCTCGAGGATGCGGAGCCGGGGAACGGCGACGCCGCGCGGTTCGCCGAGACGATGGCCGCGCTCTCGGCCGGCGCGCTCAGCGCCTATCGCGGACTGGTCTACGGGACCGAGGGGTTCAGGCGCTTCTTCTGGCAGTTCACCCCCGTCGCCGAGGTCGCCGATCTCAAGATCGGATCGCGCCCCGCCAGCCGCACCAAATCGGATCGGATCGAAGACCTGCGCGCGATCCCGTGGGTGTTCAGCTGGGCGCAGGCGCGCGTGATGCTGCCCGGCTGGTACGGCGTGGGCGACGCGCTCGACGCCTGCCCCGATAAGGGTCTGCTGCGCGCGATGGCGCAGGGCTGGCCGTTCTTCCAGGCGACGCTCGCCAATCTGGAGATGGTGCTCGCCAAATCGGACATGGCGATCGCCGAGCGCTATCTTGCCCTGGTCGAGGATCGCGCGGCGGGCGCGGCGATCTTCGCGCGCATCAAGGCGGGGTGGGAGCGCACCTGCGCCGGGCTGCTCGACGCCACCGGCCAATCGCGCCTGCTGGAACGCAACCCGCAGCTGGAGGCGTCGGTCCGCCTGCGCCTGCCTTATCTCGAGCCGCTCAACCTGCTCCAGATCGAGCTGATCCGGCGCCACCGCGCGGGGGAGGCCGATCCGCGCGTCTCCGAAGGCATCCAGCTTTCGATCAACGCGATCGCCATGGGACTGCGCAACAGCGGCTGAGCGCGCTTTAAACGCCGCTTAATTATTTTCGTTTACTCCAGCGGGGCATTGCGAGCGGGGTGGGCCGGGGTGGGACGAGCAGATTGGATAGCGTTTCGGCGCCAGCTGGTGCTGGCGGCCGGAACCGGCGTGTTCTTTTTCGTGGCGGCGGTGGCGAGCGATCTCGCGGCGCGCGGGATGGGCGGGCTGCAGGCGCTGTGGCCGTGCAACGCGATCGTGCTCGGCATCCTCATCGGCCATGCGCGCGGCTGGCGCGACATCGGCGCGATCGGCGCGGGCAGCGTCGCGGCGAGCCTGCTGTTCCATCTCGACCGCGGCGACGGCGTCGCGACCACGGTCGCGTTCACCATCGCCAATCTGGGCGAGAGCGTGATCGCGTTCCTGCTGCTGCGGCGCTTCTGCCGCATGCGCCACATCTTCGATCGCTCCGTCGACGTGCTCGCCTTGGTGGCGGCATGCGGGCTCGCCGCGCTCGTCTCGGCGTCGATCGGCGCGGCGGGGCTGACGATCGGTGCCGGGATCCGTTTCGATCAGGCATGGTTCGAATGGTATTGCTCGGCGGTGCTCGGCCAGATCGTGGTCGCGCCGATGATCATCATCGCGACGCAATTCTCGACCGGGAGGCGGATGCGCAACATCGCCGCGCGCACCGCCGGCGAGCTGGTGGTGGAGCTTGGCCTGGTCGCGCTCGTCGCGGGCTTCGTGTTCTTCTGGAGCACGCTGCCGCTGATGTTCCTGATCGCGCCGGCGGTGCTGGCGGCGACCTTCCGGCTGCGCGCGTTCGGCGCGGCGGGCGCGGTGTGGATCGTGGCGGTGATCGCCTCCTATGCGACCGCCACCGGCCACGGCCCGATCGCGCACGCGGTCGCCTCGCCGGTGTGGCAGGCGTTCGTGCTCCAGTCGTTCCTCGTCTGCTGCTTCCTGACCGCGCTGCCGGTCGCGGCGGTGCTGACCGAGCGCGATGTGCGTGCCGAGGATGCGAGGCTGCTCGCCGATCGCTTCAAGGCGGTGATCGAGACGATCGGCGAGGTGATCTTCCGCATCGACCAGGATGGGTGCTGGGCCTATCTCAACCCCGCCTGGGAGACGCTGACGGGCTTTCCCGTCGCGCAGAGCGTCGGCCGCGACTGGCTGTATTGCGTCGAGCCCGGCGATCGCCCCGAACTGGTCGAACGGATCGGGCTGGTGTTGCGCGGCGCGGAGAAGGGCGCGTGCCGGGTCGCGCGCTTCAACACCGCTGTCGGCCCGCGCTGGATGGAGATCTTCATCCAATGCCTGCGCGATCCCGACGGCGGGATCATCGGCGCGACCGGCACGCTGCGCGACATCGACGACCGCAAGCGGCTGGAGGAGCATGTCATCACCGCCAAGCGCCGCGCCGAGCAGCGCGCGCGCGAGGCGACGATGCTCGCATCGACCGACGAGTTGACCGGCCTCGCCAATCGCCGCGCCTTCCTGCGCCAGCTCGACCGCGAGATCGCGGGCGCGGCCGAGTTCGGCTGGCCGCTCGCGGTGGCGATCTTCGACGTCGACCATTTCAAGGCGGTCAACGACCGCCACGGCCACGCGATCGGCGACCGCGTGCTCCAGCAGATCGCGGCGCGCGCGGGATCGGCGGTGCGCGGCGGCGATCTGGTCGGGCGCATCGGCGGCGAGGAGTTCGGCATCCTCATGCCCGGCGCGACGGCGGAGGACGCGACCAACGTCGCCGAGCGGCTGCGTCAGGCGATGGAGATGGCGCCGACGCTCGACGACCTGCCGTCGATCACGGTGAGCGTCGGCATCGCGGCGCGCGAATATCAGCGCGACGCATCCGCCCTGCTCGAGGTCGCCGACGTGGCGCTCTACGCCGCCAAGAATGCGGGCCGCAACCGGGTCCGGATCGCCGCCTGAGCCGCCTCCCGCGCGTTCCGGGCGATCGATCGCGCTTCGCGCGACGGCTATCGTCGGCGCTCCGCCGGGGATAGGGTCGGCGGATGTCAGGCGACCGTTCAAGCACCGCGGGCAACAGCGCGATGCCGTTCCATCCCCGCGGCGCGGTCGGCGCGCTGATCGCCGCGCGTGACTGGTCGGCCTCGCCGCTCGGGCCGATCGGGCGCTGGCCGCGCCCGCTCGTCGCCGCGCTCAACCTGATGCTCGCGACCGAGGTGCCGACGCGCCTGTTCTGGGGGCCCGAGCACGTCCTGTTCTACAACGACGCCTATGCGGCGCTGATGGAGGACCGCCATCCGGACGCGATCGGGGGGCGCGGGCATGAGGAATTCGCGCACGCCTGGCCGCAGCTCGAGCCGGTGCTGGCGCACGTCCGCGCGAGCGGCGAATCGATGCCAAAACGCGATCAGGCGCGGACCACGATGCGCGCCGGCGCGAGCGTGCACGGCTATTTCGACGTCACCTTCTCGCCCGTCCATGCCGAGGACGGCACCGTCGGCGGCGTGCTCGCGATCGTGTTCGAGACCACCGATC
>CAXUGZ010000025.1:0-7104 GCA_964250685.1 uncultured Sphingomonadaceae bacterium | reverse complement strand
GCGCGCGATGGCGGCGGCGGTGGCGCAGGGCGAGCGGCTCGCGCAGATGTTCCGCCAAGCGCCGAGCTTCATGGCGCTGCTGCGCGAACCCGGCCATGTCTACGAGTTCGCCAACGATGCCTATCGCAGGCTGGTGGGCGGCGGCGCGGTGATCGGGCGATCGGTGGCGGACGCGCTGCCCGAGGACGTCGCGCGCCGCTTCGTCACGCGGCTCGACGCGGTGGTCGCCAGCGGCGAGCCCTATTTCGGCGAGGGCGTGGCGGTCGAGCTCGATCCGGGCGACGGCGCGGCGGCGGGGCGGCGGCTGCTCGACCTCATCTTCCAGCCGATCGTCGAGGATGACGGACGCGTCACCGCGGTGTTCATCGAGGGCAACGACGTCACCGAATATTCGCGCACGCAGCGGCAGCTCGCGCTCAGCGAAAGCACGCTGCGGCTGGCGATCGAGACCGCCGAGATCGGCACCTGGGATCTCGATCTCGCCACCGACACGCTCGACTGGTCCGATCGAACCAAGCGGATGTTCGGCATATCCCCGGACCGGCCGTGCAGCATGGCCGATTTCCACGCCGGCCTCCATCCCGACGATCGCGACGCCACCGTCGCCGCCTTCACCGCCGCGCTCGATCCCGCGCTCCACGGCACCTACGATGTCGAATATCGCACGATCGGCAAGGAGGACGGGATCGTGCGCTGGGTGGCGGCGCGCGGGCGCGGCATCTTCGAGCAGGGCCGCTGCGTCCGCGCGCTCGGCACCGCGCTCGACATCACCGAGCGCAAGCGCGCGCAGGAGGTGCTGCGCGAGAGCGAGCAGCGCTTCCGCAGCCTCGCCGACAGCGCCCCCGCGCTGATCTGGCTGTGCGACGAGGAGGGCGCGCTGGTGTTCGCCAACCGCTG
This sequence comes from uncultured Sphingomonadaceae bacterium, assembly GCA_964250685.1. Taxonomy (GTDB): domain Bacteria; phylum Pseudomonadota; class Alphaproteobacteria; order Sphingomonadales; family Sphingomonadaceae; genus Sphingomonas_I. Next base: position 6,207 of record CAXUGZ010000025.1, on the reverse strand, counting down.
GCACGAGGAGACGTTCGGCCGGCCGTTGAACGACCTGCTCGGCGGCGGCTGGCAGGACTTCCTCCATTCAGAGGACGCGGCCGGCTTCTGCGAGGATTTCGAATTCGCCTTTGCGGCGCGCGCGCCGTTCAGCCGCGACGTGCGCGTGGTCGATCGGCACGGGGTCACGCGCTGGCTGCACAGCGAGGCGCGCCCGCGCCATACCGAGGGGCGCTTCGTCGGCTATGTCGGCTGCGACGTCGACATCACCGAGGTGCGCCTCGCGTCCGAGGTGCTCGAACGCGGCATCGCCGAACGCACGAGCGAGCTCGCCGCGACCAACCGCCAGCTTTCCGCGCAGATCGAGGAGCGCGAGCGCGTCGAGACGACCTTGCGCCAGATGCAGCGGCTGGAGGCGATCGGCCAGCTTACCTCGGGCGTGGCGCACGATTTCAACAATCTGCTGACGGTGGTGCTCGGCAATCTCGACATGGTCGCGCGCCAGGCGGACGCGGCGGGGCTTGATCCGCGCCTGCTCAGGCGGCTCGATCACATGCGCGCCGCCGCCGAGCGCGGCGCCACGCTCACCGGCCAGCTGCTCGCCTTCTCGCGCCGCCAGCGGCTCGAGGCGCGCACGCTCGACCTCAACGAGACCGTCGCGGGCATGCGCGATCTGATGCAGAGCTCGATGGGTGGATCGGTCCGCCTCGAAACCGCGCTCCAGCCCGAGCTGTGGCCCGCTCTGGTCGATCCGACGCAGATCGAGCTGATCATCCTCAACCTCGCGATCAACGCGCGCGACGCGATGGAGGTGGGCGGCGCGCTCACCGTCTCGACCGCCAACGTCGTGCTGCGCGCGCCCGTCTATGCCGAGGAGCCGGCGCCGGGCGAATATGTGATGATCGCGGTCGCCGACAGCGGCACGGGCATGACGCCCGAGGTGCGCGCCAAGGCGTTCGAGCCGTTCTTCACCACCAAGGAGGTGGGCAAGGGATCGGGGCTGGGCCTGGCGCAGGTCTACGGCTTCGCCAAGCAATCGGGCGGCGGCGTCGGGATCGAGACCGAGCCCGGCCGGGGCACGATCGTGCGCGTCTACCTGCCGCGCGCGCCCGAGCGGCGGCGCGTGCCCCGCCCAAGCGGCGCGCGGCGCGCCGAAGAGCCCGTCGCCGATGCCGCGGGACGGCGCGTGCTGCTGGTCGACGACGATCCGCCGGTGCGCGAGGTCACCGCCGGGATGCTGCGCGCGATGCGGGCGGACGTGACCGAGGCGGGCAGCGGGGGCGCTGCGCTCGAGCTGCTCGCAGCGCGGGGCGGTGCGTTCGACCTGATGGTGGTCGATTTCGCGATGCCGGGAATGAACGGCGCCGAGCTGGCGGCGGCGGCGCGCGCGCGCTGGCCCGAGCTGCCGGTGCTGTTCGTCACCGGCTATGCCGACCTGACCGCGATCGCTTCGGTCAGCGCCGACCGGATCGTCCAGAAGCCGTTCCGCGGGGGCGAGCTGCAGCGCAAGGCCGCAGCACTGCTCGCCGCGAATGTGGGCTGACCGCGCCGGTATTTTTCTCGCCGTCCTCGCCCGATCGCTGCGCATCTGCTCCGCGCGCGACGTCATCCAGACGGGGGGCAGATTGTCATGTATGAACTCGAGCGCGCGCATAAACCGCAGCCCGTGACGCCGTCGCTGTTCCTGGCGGCGGTGCTGCTGGGAGCGATGTGGCTGGCGATGCTGGTCGAGCTGCTGGAAACGATCACCTGAAGCCGTTCCCGACCGATCTGCACGCGCGAACCCTGTTCGAGGCGAACCGACGGGGTTCTGCTGTCCTTCGCCGTGATCCTCGTTGACCTGCTTTTGTTCTGCCGGCACAAGGCGGCATGGCCGAGGAAGACGCGATCATCCCAGCGGGCGAGGCGGCCGGCGGCGACGTCGCCGCCAAGCCTAACGAGGCGGCCGATGCGGGCGAGGTGGTCGCGCGCTACATCCCGGCGGACGTGCTGGCGCGCTACGAGGTCTATTCGTATCGCAACGCCGCGCTGATCCTGTCCGAGGCGCATGCGGCCGAGTTCGCCGAGCTGATGGAGGCGCTACGCGGCTTTCGCCTGACGCGCGCGATCATCGCCAAGGCAGGCGGCAACGAATCGGAGATCCCCAAGGCCTTCTCCTCCTTGCTGCGCCCGCATGGCTGGCACGAAACAACGATCCAGGCGGATCTGCTCGTCAAATTGCTGTGGCGCGAGGCCGGGATGAACGCCCGCGGCAAGGCGGTGAGCACGCGAATGACGCGCGAGCTCACCAAGGCGCGCTTCCTCGACGGCCACAAGGTCGATTACGTCAAGGGCCGGGTGGCGTTCGATCTGGAATGGAACAGCAAGGACCAGACCTTCGATCGCGATCTCTATGCGATGAGCGCGTTCAGCCAGTGCGGCGTGATCGATGTCGGCGTGTTGCTCACGCGGAGCGAGGGGCTGAACGCCGTCTTCCGCCAGATGGGGCTGATGGCGAAATATGGTGCGTCGACGACGTGGATGGGTAAGCTGCTCTATCGGCTGAACGCCGGGCGGAACGGAAGCTGCCCGGTGCTGGCGATCGGCATCCGGCCCGAATGCGTCGAGGATATGGAGAAGCTGCCGTGACGATCGACGCGACGCTCGATTTCGCCAAGGCGATGCGCGGCAAGAGATTCCATACGATCCTCGCCGATCCGCCGTGGCGTTTCCAGAACCGCACCGGCAAGATGGCGCCCGAGCATCGTCGCCTGGCGCGCTACGGCACGATGGAGCTGGACGAGATTTGCGCGCTGCCGGTGGAGGGGGTCGCCGCCGATCCGGCGCACCTTTATCTGTGGGTGCCGAACGCGCTGCTGCCCGAGGGGCTGGCGGTGATGAAGGCGTGGGGGTTCGACTACAAATCCAACCTCGTCTGGCACAAGATCCGCAAGGACGGCGGATCGGACGGGCGCGGCGTCGGCTTCTATTTCCGCAATGTCACCGAACTGGTGCTGTTCGGCGTGCGCGGCAAGAATGCGCGGACGCTGGCGCCGGGCCGCAGCCAGGTGAATTTGCTCGGCACGCGCAAGCGCGAGCACAGCCGCAAGCCTGACGAGCTCTACGACATCGTCGAGGCGTGCAGCCCGGGGCCGAGGCTGGAGATGTTCGCGCGGGGGCCGCGCAAGGGCTGGACGGCGTGGGGCAATCAGGCCGAGAACTATGAGATCGGGTGGGACACCTACGCGCACAACAGCGGTGGCTTAGTCGCTGCTGAGTGACTTACGTAAGTTTGGGTGGCGGCAAAACCGCCACCCTGAAGATTTACGCCGCCTGCGCGTCGGTGACTGCTGCGATCGTATCCGTGTAGATGCTCAGCGCATCGTATGCCGCCTCGCTTCTACCCATTAGAGCAACATCGCGTCCGAGCGCTCGATACTGCTTGCACGTTCGTTCGACCATCTGCGCTGGATCAAACAATACGGGCTCCTGTAAATTCCAAGCACCGTCGGTTTCACGGACAAACGCCGAGAGAGCCGACATTATTGGAAACAACAGCCCAGGCGCAACCCAGACTACGCGACCATCCTGTCGTCTCACAGGTCGCCCACCATGGGGCTTGTCGCCACTCTTGCCTTTCTCGTGGAGACGCTGGCCATTCCATGCGTCGTGGTCTTCCCAATAACGATATTCTTCTACAGCGGTGGCAGCCATCTGCACTGTGAAATCATACCGTCGACGAGCATCTTCGTCTTTATCACGTAGCCTTGCCCAATCTCCAAAGTCACTAAGGCATTTACCGCCTTGCTTATAAGGCATGTTACGGGACCGAACACCGTTGGGCTCTAGTGAAGCCGGCATAAGTGCGCGGCACCACTGTAAAACCGCCTGAGCAGGTAAACCTTGGATGTCAGTCTCACTCATCTGAAGCGTCTCACCGGGTAAGCCGCTCTCAATGGCGTTCTTTAGATCTGTAAGATAGCCGCGGGCACTCGCTTGAGAAACACTCTTAACAGACGTAGCCGTGTTACGTGCAATCGCAACCTCGACTATCTGATCATGGCTTGGTTCCATGATGATCTCGGCCCGGACCGGAAAGTCCGAATCATCGTCTTCTTCAAGCTTAGAGAAGTACCGCCTGATCTCTCCCTGTGTTTGCGCACCATTGATAATGCTGGCACTGGTGAGGATCGCCAAACGGCGATTATCATCGATAGCGCAGTTCGTGCACGTAATGGTTACACCAGAATTTCGGTTTATAAACCGATCGGGATTCTCGTTGATTGTCGCAGCAATTTCTTTGTGCACATTATTGCGCTTGGAGTCGCGATGTTCCGCAATGTACGATCGAAGGTTGTCTTGCGTATCTAGCTTTAGAAGCTCACTTGCGCTGAGATTAGCAAACCACGTCTGAACCCCGTTAGCCTTCTCTTCGGCTGAGGTAAGGTTTCGTATTATGTCGTAGTGCAGCTCGACCTTGGGAGCTGATTTGAGCTGAGTTGCGCGCTCGGCAACAGTCCTGATAGCCATCAGGGCCTCCTTTCATACATTTCGCTTCGCGCATACCGCCGATGCACACCTGCACATGGCGCTCACGAGAGCAATAAAACTGTAGGATGGCCTTCGCCCGAAAGTCAAGGCTCGACGTGCTACTCCGCCGCAACAGCTTCCCGCTTCCCCTCCAGCAGCGGCTTGAGATACGCCCCCGTATAGGAGCGCTTCTCCTTCACCACCTGCTCCGGCGTCTCCACCGCGACGATCTCGCCCCCCTTGTTGCCGCCCTCGGGGTCCAGGTCGATGATCCAGTCCGCCGTCTTGATCACCCTCCAAATTGTGCTCGATCACGACCACGGTATTGCCCTGCTCGACCAGCTGGTGGAGCCCGACCAGCCTACGCATGTCCTCGAAATGCAGGCTCGTCGAGGATGTAGAGCGTGTTGCCCGTGGCGCGGCGGCCCACCTCCTTGAACAGCTTGACGCCCGGCGCCTCGCCCCAGCTACCACTTGCCGCCGGCATCCTCGATCGCGTTGAGCAGCGCGCGCTTGCTGTCGGTGCGGCGGGTGCCCAGGTTGCGGGGCAATTCGGTGATGCCGCTTTCGGCGCGGCGGCGTTCGACATCGCGCCCGAATGCGTCGAGCGAGATCGGGGCGCCGCTATCGGTCGAGCGTTTCGATGCCATGATCGCCTGCCGTTTCCTCGCGAATGCGCCGATCCATATAAGCCCGATCGGCGTCGGGATACAGGCGAAACAAGGCGCGCGCCTGTTCCAGCATCTCGCGCGCGGTGCCTGACGCATATTGGCCCATGCGGTCGGCGATCATGTCTTCCACCGAGATCACCGAAATCTCGCCGGCATCGCCCACGGCGATCAGGCGGATGCGATCGCGATCCGCATTCCCGTCCAGCAAGCTATCCGACACGACCTCGAAGCCGAGTTGGAGATCGGGGTGCACCCAGCCCCGCGTGGCGCGACCCGGACCCGAAGGGCGGACGAAGCCCTCGCCGCGCAGGGCCTCCTCGAACACGTCCTGCCGGGCGGTCGACAGATCGAAATCGCCCGTGGCGATCGCGCTGTTCGAATAGAGTTCGACCGCGCCGCCGCCGACGAGCACCGGCGGAAGGCAGTGTCGCCGCTTCATCGCCTCGCTGACGCGGGCAAGGACCGCCAGCGCCGCCTCGAATTCGGGGCGATAGGGGCTCACTCCGCCGCCACCGCCTCGCGCTTCCCCGCCAGCAGCGGCTTGAGGTACGCGCCGGTATAGCTGCGCTTTTCCTTCACCACCTGCTCGGGCGTGCCCACCGCGACGATCTCCCCCCCCTTGTCGCCGCCTTCGGGCCCCAGGTCGATGATCCAGTCGGCGGTCTTGATCACCTCCAGATTGTGCTCGATCACGACCACGGTGTTGCCCTGCTCGACCAATTGGTGGAGCACCTCGAGCAGCTTGCGCACGTCCTCGAAATGCAGGCCGGTGGTGGGCTCGTCGAGGATGTAGAGCGTGTTGCCGGTGGCGCGGCGGCACAGCTCCTTGGCGAGCTTGACGCGCTGCGCCTCGCCGCCGCTCAAGGTCGTCGCCTGCTGGCCGACCTTGACGTAGCCGAGGCCAACCTCGGCCAGCATCGCCATCTTGTCGCGGATCGCGGGCACCGCCTTGAAGAACTCGACCGCATCCTCGACCGTCATGTCGAGCACGTTGGCGATCGATTTGTCGCGGAACTTCACCTCCAGCGTCTCGCGATTGTAGCGCGCG
>CAXUGZ010000024.1:10468-10629 GCA_964250685.1 uncultured Sphingomonadaceae bacterium | reverse complement strand
CGGTCGGCGAATATGCCGCGCGGCTGGTCAAGAAGGCGGTGGTCGGCACCGGCGGCGCGGAGAAGACCCAGGTCCACGCGATGGTCGCGCGGCTGCTGCCCGGCGCCCGGATCGCGGGCGCGGACGCGGCCGACGCGCTGGCGGTGGCGATCTGCCACGCG
>CAXUGZ010000024.1:7621-10458 GCA_964250685.1 uncultured Sphingomonadaceae bacterium | reverse complement strand
TCCTCCCCGCAGGGGGAGGGGGACCGCCGCAGGCGGTGGAGGGGCATCGCCGTTGCGACGAGACACACCATTCCCAGCGGTGTACCCCTCCACCATCCTACGGATGGTCCCCCTCCCCTTTCAGGGAAGGAACGGGTAGGCTCGCGCCATGATCGCCCGCCTCACCGGATTGCTGGCCGAGAGCGGCGCCGATCATGCGGTGCTCGACGTGAACGGCGTCGGCTATCTGGTGCAGGCGTCGGCGCGCACGCTGTCGGCGATCGGCGCGGTCGGCGGCGCGGCGACGTTGTTCACCGAGATGCAGGTGCGCGAGGATGCGATCACGCTCTACGGCTTCGGCTCGGCGGGCGAGCGCGACTGGTTCCGCCTGCTGATCTCGGTGCAGGGCGTGGGCGGGCGCGTCGCGCTGGCGATCCTGTCGGTGCTCGAGCCCGCCGACCTCGCGCGCGCGGTCGCGAGCGGCGACAAGGCGATGATCGCGCGCGCCGTGGGCGTGGGCCCCAAGCTCGCGCAGCGCATCGCCAACGAGCTCAAGGATCGGATCGGCGGCGTCGCGCTCGGCCCGGCGGGCGCGCCATCGCCGCCGCCGGGCGGCGCGGCGGCGGACGCGCTGTCGGCGCTCGCCAATCTCGGCTTCCGCCCTGCCGAGGCGACTGCGGCGGTGGCGGCGGCGGAGGGGGAGCTCGGGCCGGGCGCGAGCCTCGATGCGCTGGTGCGCGCCGCCCTGCGCAAGGCGGCGAGCCGATGAGGCCGCTCGTCTACGGCGCCTGCAGGATCGCGCAGAATTCGTTCCGCCCAAATGCGGGGTGGTACACCCCGGTCGCGCGCAGCCGCGTGAGCCCGAGCGCGTTCAGGTTGGCGACGATGAAGCGGAAGCTCGGCGGCGTGAAATACCAGGCGTGGACATCGATATAGCCGCCCGCGCTGCGCTCATATTCGTCGATCGCCACCTGGACGTGCTTGGCGCGCAGCACCGACGGATCGCCATGATCGCCGAGCCAGTGGCGCAGCGCATCGTTGTGCGTGGTCAGCGCGCGATGCTCGATCACGCTCGCCAGCGTGTGGCGCCGGCGCTGCTCACGCGCCGCCTGGAGCACGCCGGCGATCGTGCTCTCGGCGATGAAGTGATCGAAGCAGTAGCGCTTGTCGGGGATGATCAGGAAGAAGGCGCCCCCCGGCGCGAGGATCCGCTCGACCTGGTTGAGGTGGCCGAGCAGATCGGGCTGGTGCTCGATCGCGTGGCTGCTCAGCACCGCGTCGTACTGCCGGTCGACCTGCTCGAGCCCGCCGACATGGTGGATCAGCGCGGGACAGCGCGACGGATCGAGCCCGATGCGCTGAGCACGCGCGCGCAATTCGCCCGCATCGAGCACGTCGAGATAATGGACGTTGTCGCCGCGCTTGAGCGGATTGCAGAACGGGCCGATCTCGAGGATCGATCGATCGTCGCCGATGAACGCCAGCAGATTCTCGCGCAGCGCGAGCGGGGATGCCGCCCGCCCCGCCGCGCGGCCGTGCGCGCGGTAATGCGCGATCGCCGCCGCATCGTCGAGATGCGCCAGCGCGGGATCGCCGGCGCGGTAATAAGCGGGATCGATCGTCGGCGGCGGGTGGTACACGCGCGCGTTCCTAGCAGCCACGGGCCACGCGCGCGATATCCGTGCCGCGCTTTGTCCAACGCCGGGGACGCGCTAGGGAGCGCGGCGGCATGACCGAGGACCGCCTCATCTCCCCCGCGCGCGCCGTCGAGGATGCGGACGCCGCCTTGCGCCCGCGCACGCTCGACGAGTTCGTCGGGCAGAAGACCGCGCGCGAGAACCTGCGCGTGTTCATCGCGGCGGCCAAGGCGCGCGGCGAGGCGCTCGATCACGTGCTGTTCTTCGGGCCGCCCGGTCTCGGCAAGACCACGCTCGCGCAGATCGTCGCGCGCGAGCTCGGCGTGGGCTTCCGCGCCACCTCGGGCCCGGTGATCGCCAAATCGGGTGATCTCGCCGCTTTGCTCACCAACCTCGAGGAGGGCGACGTGCTCTTCATCGACGAGATCCACCGCCTGGCGCCCGCGGTGGAGGAGATCCTTTATCCGGCAATGGAGGACCGCGCGCTCGACATCATGATCGGCGAGGGGCCGTCGGCGCGCAGCGTGCGGATCGATCTGCCGCGCTTCACCCTGGTGGGCGCAACCACGCGCCAGGGCCTGCTCACCACGCCGCTGCGCGACCGCTTCGGCATCCCCGTGCGCCTGCAATTCTATACCGTCGAGGAGCTGGAGCTGGTGGTGCGCCGCGCCGCGCGGCTGCTCGGCTTCGCGCTCGCCGAGGATGGCGCGGCCGAGGTGGCGCGGCGGTCGCGCGGCACGCCGCGCATCGCCGGGCGGCTGCTGCGCCGCGTGCGCGATTTCGCTCATGCGGCGGGCCACGAAACGGTCGACGCGCGCGACGCCGACGCGGCGCTGACCCGGCTGGAGGTCGACGCGCTCGGGCTCGACGCGATGGACCGGCGCTATCTGACGATGGTGGCGGACATCTATCGCGGCGGCCCGGTCGGGGTCGAGACGCTCGCGGCGGGGCTGGGCGAGCCGCGCGACACGATCGAGGAGGTGATCGAGCCCTACCTCATCCAGCTCGGGCTCGTCGCGCGCACCGCGCGCGGCCGCTGCCTCAACGGCCGCGCCTGGACGCACCTCGGCCTCGATCCGCCGCCCGAGAGCCAGCAGGGTCTGTTCGATCGGTAAGGTAAAGCCCTCTTCCCGAAGGGGAGAGGGAGCTAGTCGAGCATCCCCGGATCGAAGCCGCTCGCGTCGGCGGCGAGGATGCTGTTGTCGTGCCACGTCACCGCGA
>CAXUGZ010000024.1:4907-7611 GCA_964250685.1 uncultured Sphingomonadaceae bacterium | reverse complement strand
GCTCGCGTCGGCGGCGCCGTAGAAGGTGCGGAGCAGCGCCTTCTCGGCCTCGCTGATATACGGGTTCCACACGTCGAAGATCAGCACCGCACGCATCGCGTCGCTGTCGTTCCACACCTCGTGCTCGATCGTGTCGTCGAACGCGAAGCAGGTGCCCTCGCGCCATTTGCGCATCTCGCCGCCGACGCGGAAGCGGCATTCGGGCGGCACCACCAAGGCGAGATGGCACGTCGCGCGGATGTTGGTGACGCCGCCGTGCGGCGGGATGTGCGTGTGCGGCTTGAGCACCGAGAAGAAGGCGGTGGGCGAGCGGCGCGGCAGGTCCGCCTGCGGCAAGGCGGCGAGCGCGGCGGTCGTCTCGGGGCAGCGCGCGCACATCGCCGCGTCGACCGCGCCATGGCGCCACAAATGGAGCGCGCTCCAGTCGAGCGAATGGTCGAGCTTGCTCCAGATGTTCTCGGGCACCCCGCGCTCCATCGCCACATAGGGGGTGAAGGCGTCCTGCGCGGTCGCCAGCAGCGTCTCGAGCTCGGCGCGGATCGCGGGCGTGCGCGCCTCCAGCGCCGCCATCCACGGAAAGTGCGCGCGGTCGAAGAATTCGTCGGCGGGCAGGAAGGGGAAGCGCAGCCCCTCGCACTGATTGTCGTAGATCCGCCGGCGGCCGAGCGTCGCGTCGATCGCGACGTCGAAGCGGCGCCGCTCGCCCGCCGCGAGCGCGTCGCGCGCGGGCGCGAGCCGCTCGTCCATCGCCGCGCCGAACAGCGCGTTGCGCTCGTCGACGAACGCGCTTGCACGCGCGAGCACCTGTTGCAGCTCGGGCGGCGGCGGCTCGACCAGCCGCCCCGCTGCTATCACCCCGCCCCAATGCCGCCACGCGCGCGCCAGCTCGCCGCGCCGCTCGTGCAGCTCGGCGAGGCGGATATGCGCCATCAGCAGGCGCTGATCGATCTCGAGCGCGCGCCGCAACGCCGCGCGCTCGCCGTCGTCGTTGCCCAAAGCGCGCTCGGCGCTGGCGAGGTTGATCAGCAATTGCGGCGCGCGGACGTCGGCATCGGCGGCGCGCGCGAACAGCGGACGCGCGCGCGCCGGATCGCCGCCGCGCAACGCGATCATGCCGAGGGTGTTGAGCGCGATCGGATTGGCCGGATCGTGGCGCAGCACCTGCTCGAGCAGGCGCTGCGCGCCGGCGATGTCGCCTTGCTGCTGCTGCGCGTTCGCCGCCTGGAGGAGCCGCGCGACCTCGGCCGGGGGAGCGCCTGGTTGCGTCATGCCCCGCTTCTAACCAAGCGCGCGGGCGAGGACAATTGCGCGCCACGCCCGGCGCCCGCTATGCGCGGCCGATGAGCGGCACGCCCGACCTCGCCACCCTCGCCGCCGATCCCGCGTGGTTCGCGCACCGCTACGATCCGGCGATGGACCATGTCCACCTGCTGCACCTGACGCGCGCGGACCATCGCGCCGCGACCTTCCTGACCGACGAGCATCTGCCCAAGGATGCGCGCCTGGCGGTGCAACCGCGCGCCGAGCTGGTCGCCGCCGCGCCGCCGCCCGCGCCGGCGCACTTCATCTTCCATTCGGCCTATTGCGGATCGAGCGTGCTGGCGCGCGCGTTCGACCTGCCCGGCGTGGCGATGGGGCTGAAGGAGCCGCCGATCTTCAACGACCTCGTCGGCTGGCGGCGGCGCGGGGGCGATCCCAAGCGCGTGGCGATGGTGCTCGATCAGGGGATCGGCCTGCTCGCGCGGCCGTTCGCGGCGGGCGAGGCGGTGGTGATCAAACCGTCCAACGTCATCAACAGCCTGGCGGGTGCGATTCTGACGATGCGCAAGGACGCGCGCGCGCTGCTGCTGCACGCGCCGCTGCGCACCTACCTGATCTCGGTCGCCAAGAAGGGGATGTGGGGCCGCTGGTGGGTGCGCGAGTTGCTGGTCGGGCTGCTCAAGGAAGGCGCGATGCCGCTCGCGTTCGATACCCAGCAGCTGCTCGGCCAGACCGATTTGCAGGCGGCGGCGGTCGGCTGGCTGTCGCAGCAGGCGATCTTCGCCGGTCTGGCCGGACGGCTGGGCGCGAGCCGCGTGCGCACGCTCGACAGCGAGACGCTGCTCGCGCGGCCGCATGAGGTGATGGCGGCGCTCGCCACGCTCTACGCGCTGCCGCTCGACACCGCCGCGATCGACGCGATCGTCGCCGGGCCCGCCTTCACCCGCCACTCCAAATCGGGCGAGGCGTTCGGCCGGCAGGCGCGCGCGCGCGAATATGACGATGCGGGCGCGATCCATGGCGAGGAGATCGACAAGGTCGCGCGCTGGGCGGAGGTGGTGGCCGAGGGCGCGGGCATTCCGCTTGCCCTGCCGGCGCCGCTGATCGGATAAGCGTCTTCGACACAAAAAAGGGCGGCCCGCAAGGACCGCCCCCCTTTGTCGTGTTCCGAAGCTTAGAACTTGACGCGAGCGCCCACCGCGAAGCGGCGGCCCAGTGCGTCGTAGGTCGACGGATAGGTGTTGCCGCTGTTGAACGAGGTGGTGCCGATGCCGGTGCCCACGATCGGCGGCTTCTTGTTGAGGAAGTTCTGCACCGTCACCGTCAGATCGACATTGTCGCCGACGCCGAGGCGCGTCGAGAAGTCGAAATAATTGTACGACGGGATCTTGCCGAAATTGGCGGTCTGGCCAGCAAGCCCCGTCGACGCGTCGAGCGTGCCCGA
>CAXUGZ010000024.1:288-4897 GCA_964250685.1 uncultured Sphingomonadaceae bacterium | reverse complement strand
CGTCGAGGCCCGTCGTGCTGCTCGCCGCCCCGCTCGGGTTGGGCACGTTGGCAAAGGCCGCCGCATTGGCCAGGACGTCCGCCGGCTCCTGCCGCACGGCGCTGATGTGGCGCCACAGCAGCGAGACGTCGACCGCGCCGAAGGTCAGCGTGGTACGCTGGTTCCAGTAGAATTCGGGCTGGATCGAGCCGATCGGCGAACCGCCCGGGCTGCCGCAATTGGCGCTGTAATAGCCCACGCACTCGCGATACAGCGAGGTCGCGCTGCCCGTCACCGCCTGGAACTTGGACCGGCTGGTCCAATTGCCCTGGAAGCTGAGGTTCAGCTTCGCGAAGCCGAGGTCGCGACGGTAATTGGCGTTGAGGTCGATACCGTCGGTGAACAGCCGGCCGAGATTGGACAGCTGCTCGATCAGGCCGAGCGTGTTGCCGGGATCGCCGTCGAGCTGCCCGGTGGCGGGATTGCGCCGGATCGCGTTGCACGAGGCCGAGCCCGCCGCACCCGTCGGGGTGAAGTTGGCGTTCGCGTAGTTCGGGCCGAAGCAGCCGGCGAGGATGTCGCCGCTGGACGGGGTCGAGATCGCACCGCTGATCTTGATGCGGTAATAGTCGATCGTCAGCGAGAAGTTTCTCAGCGCGCCGCGCGGCTGAAGCACGACACCCAGCGTGTAGCTGTCCGACTTCTCGGGCCGCAGCGCGAGATTGCCGCCCGAGGTGACGTTGCCCTGGTTGGCGGTCGGGTTCTGCAGCGTGGCGATATTGGTCGCGGTCGCGCCCTGCGAGAGACAGATGTTGTACAGCGTGCTGCCCACCGTCGGGGTGGTCTGACGGCGCACGCCGCCGGCGGTGAACGAGGCGCAGGGATCGACCGTGATCGTGGTGAGAGCCGTCGAGACCGGAGTGAACAGCTCGCTGATCGTCGGCGCGCGCACCGCGCGCTGATATTCGCCGCGGAACTTGATGCCGGGGACCGGGGCCCACTGGACGCCGCCCTTATAGGTCTTGGTGTTGAAGCTCGGGTTGCCCGGCGCGTAGATCTTGTAGTGTGAATAGCGGAAGCCACCCTCGAGCGTCAGGGTGTCGGCGAACGGATGATCCTGGATCAGCGGGGCGATGACCTCGGCATAACCCTCGGTCACGTCGTAGGCGCCGTGGATGTTCGGCGCCGCGCCGCCCGCGCCGCCGAGCTCGCCCGGCGTCTGCGCCAGCAGATCCGAAGCCTGCGTCGCGGTGTATTTGCGATATTCGGTGCCGAGCGCGAAGCTGATCGCGTCGTGCGCCAGCGGCGAGACGATGCCGAAATCGCCGTTCAGCAGCGCCTGGACCTGGCCGAGCGAGGTGCTGATCGCGGTGGTGCTCGAGGCGGTGAGGTAGTTCGCCTGGTCGGCCGTGATCGAGCCTGCCGGGCCGAACAGGTTGACGGGCACGCAGCCCGCGCTCGACGAGCCCAGCGGAGCGCCGGTCAGGCAGCCCGCGCTCGAAGCGAACGCCGCCGCGCGGGCGCGCGAGGTCAGGACGTAGCCGCCGAGCGACTGCGTGTTGGTGCTCTCGCCATAGCCGCCGTTGAGGTCGAGCTTGAGGCTGTCGGTGATGCCGACCTTCACGCCGGCACGGTAATCGAAGAACTGGGTGACGAAGTTGCTGACGCGCGGACCCGTCTCGGTGACGCGCCGGCTGACCGTGGTGGTGAAGGCACGGAAATTGGGGTTGGTCGTGCTCGTCGCGGTGGCCGCCGCAGCGCACTGCGCGGGGGTGAGGGCACCGCCATTGGCGAACGGATTGTTGATCACCGCGGTGTTGTTGATGTTGGCGGTCGCGGACGCGCACAGCTGCGCGCGGGCGGCCGCGGGCAGATAGGGATTGCTGTACGGGATGACGAGCGCGCTGCCGAACACGCCCGAGGGCGCCACGATCGTGGTGACCGTGTTCTTGCTGTACAGGCCGCGGCCGTACACCTCGATCGAGTCAGAAACGTCGTAATGGCCCGCGCCGTAGATGTTGAAGCGCACGAACGGCGTCTGGTAGATGTTGTACGGGTTGAAGTTGAACAGCGAGAAGGTCGGTACCAGCGAGCCCGTGGTGGGGTTGATCTGCAAGGTGCCGAGCCCGTTGCCGGCGAAACGCGCCGGCACGGTCGTGCCCGATCCGGTGCCGACGCCCGCGAAGCTGTCGATGTTGAAAAAGCCGTAGTTGCGATCGCCCTGATAGACCGCGTCCGAATGCTGGTAGCCGAGCGACAGCACGGCGTTGCCCTTGCCGTCGTCGAAGTTCGCGCCAATCGTGACGTCGGCGCGATAATAAGGACCGTCACCCTTGCCGGTGATCTGCGAACCTGCCGCGACCTCGAGCCCGCTGAAATCCGAGCGGGTGATGAAGTTGACCACGCCCGACACCGCGTCGGCGCCGTAGGTGGTGGCGGCGCCGCCGGTCAGCGACTGGACGTTCTGGACCAGCGCCAGCGGGATGTCGTTGAGGTCGACGCGGCCGAGCAGGCCCGAAGGCGCGATGCGGTGGCCGTCGAGCAGCACGATGTTGCGGAACGAGCCGAGCCCGCGAAGATCGACGTAGGAGGCGCCGCCATTGCCGTTGTTGACCGCGCTGCCGACGCTCGGCACCGCGCCGGGCAGGTCGCGCAGCACCTCTTCGGCGACGTTCGACTGGCGGAGCTGGATCTCCTCCTGGCCGATCACCTGCACGGGCGCCGAGGCGACCAGCGCCGGATTGCGGATCAGCGACCCGGTGACGACGATCTCGCCCTGGCTGTTGGGCGCGGGCGCGGTCGATTCGGTGGTCTGCATGCCCGATGGCGTGGGCGGAGCGGGCGGTGGCGCAGTGTCCTGCGCGAATGCGGGAGCGGCGGCGACGAAGACGCCCGCGATGATGGTGGAAGCCAGGAGGCGTTCCCGCACAGCCCTGTTGGTCATAACGTCCCCTTGAGATCGTGATCCAAACCGGATCAATGGCTTGCCAGTCCGTACCAGCGCGACGCGCCCGGACCGGATTAACGGGCGGTTTATGAGCAACTGCCGTCCTGCCGCAATGCGCAACGATGGTGCGCCGCCACGAAGCCATCACGTTGTAGCAATTGAGCAACACTGCAACACGGGCGAAACACCGCGCGGGCGGCGCCTACCGCGCGGGCGGCATCGGCCCCGCCACCAGCAGCGGATCGATCCGCGCGCCCTGCCACGTCAGGCCCCAGTGGAGATGCGGCCCGGTGGCGCGGCCGGTCATGCCGATCAGCCCGATCGGCTGCCCCTGGCGCACATGCTCGCCCAGCGCGACGTCGATGCGCGACAGGTGCATCAGCGCGCTGACCAGGCCGAAGCCGTGGTCGATCATCACCAGATTGCCCTCCAGCGTGAAGGGATGATCGGTCGTCGCGAGCACCACCACCCCGTCGGCGGGCGCGCGCGCGGGGGTGCCCTCGAGCACGGGGCCGTCGACATAGCGCGCGATGTCCGCCCCGCTGTGATACTCGCCCGCCACGCCCCCGGCATAGATACGCTGCGCCCCGAACAGCGTGCTGAGCCGGCCGAACGCGGGCCAGCGGAACGCCTGGCGCCACCCGTCGCTGTCAACGTCGGCGGCGCGCGCGGCCTCGATCCGCGCGACCTCCGCCGCGCGCACGCGCTGATATTCGGGCGATGCGGAGGTGCCGCGCTGCAGCGTCGGCAGCACCGACACGTCCCACGCGCGCGGGCTCACCGCGAGCGGCAGGCGCAGCAGCCGCCCGTCGCCCAGCCGCGCCTCGAGCACTGACACCGGCGGCGCGTCGCGGCCGAAGCCGATGATGAAGCGCCCGTCGGCGGCGACGCGCACGCGCCGGCCGTCGAGCAGCAGCAGCGCGGTTCCGGCGGGCGCGGTGCCGCTCAGCAGCGCCCCCTGCCCCGGCGCGCCCGACAACGCGAACGTCGCGGGCGCGACGATCTGCGGCGGCGGGGGGACGATCGGCACGGCAGCGGGCGGCGGCGGCGGCGTACCGCGAACGGGCTGCCCCGTCCTCGGCGCGCACGCCGCGAGCAGCAGCAGGGCCGCGCAGGAGGCGCGCGTCACGCCCGCCGTTCCGCCTCGGTCGCGATCGCCGCGGTGGCATAGGCCTCCTGCCGGCGCACGCTCCAATAGCGCAGATCCTCCAGCGCGATGCGCTCGCCCGAGCGCGCGCACACGACATGGTCCCCCGCCACGAGCACGCGGAAGCCGTTGGCGAGATAGTGGAGCTTGGCGGGTCGTCCCTGCGCCATCAGCATGCGACGTCTTCCTTACCGCTCAGAGCAGGTTCGGCTGCTCGGGCCGGGGCTTGCCATAGGCGGCGCGGGGGCCGGCCTCAACCTTTGCCGCGACCCGCCCGTCGGCGAAGACGAGCGTGACCGCGCCGGCCGCGCGCGCCGCGACCACCCCGCCGACCAGCCGCGCGTCGCGCGTCTCGACGCGGGCATAGCCGCGCGCGAGCGGCTTGTCCGGGTGGAGCTGCTCGGCGACGCGCCACAGCCGCGCGAGCCGGTCGGTCGCATCGGCAAGGCGCGTGGTCACCAAGGCGGGCCGCAGCCGCGCCGCGTCCAGTCGCGCGCGCGCGCGACCAAGGCGCGCGGCGAGCAGGCCGGGCCGCA
>CAXUGZ010000024.1:0-278 GCA_964250685.1 uncultured Sphingomonadaceae bacterium | reverse complement strand
CAACGCCCCGGCGGACTGCGCCAGCTCGCCGCGCGCCTCGGCCAGGCGGCGCGCGAGCGCGCGCGGCAGCCGCTCGCCCAGTTCGTCGAGCCGCTGGCGATGCGCCCCGAGCAGGCGCGCGGGCGCGGGCAGCCGCCGCGCGACCGAATCGAGCCGTTCGGCGGCATGATCGTGATAGCGGTTGGCGCAGCGCTGGGTGCGCAGCGCGAGCGCGCGCACCTGCGCCAGCAGCTCGGCGCGCACCGGCACCGCCATCTCGGCGGCGGCGGTGGGCGTCG
>CAXUGZ010000023.1:0-11292 GCA_964250685.1 uncultured Sphingomonadaceae bacterium | reverse complement strand
GAGGCGATCGCCGACGGCACGATCCAGTATCGCGACGTGCCGACGATCGTGAACCCGCGCGGGCAGCGGATCACGCTGTCGCGCTCGGGCGAGATCGCGATCATGGACCTGGACGGGCGCGAGCGGGCGACGCATCGCCTGCCCTATGGCGCGCAGCTCCTGTTCGAGAACGGCCACGCGGTCACCAAGGGCGATCGCATCGCGCAATGGGATCCCGCGTTCATGCCCGTCATCACCGACAAGAAGGGCATGGTCCGCTTCCAGGACATGATCGAGAACCGCACGGTGCGCGAGGAATCGGACGAGACCACGGGCATCTCGCAGCGCGTGGTGATCGAGGATCAGGGGCGCGGCAAGAAGGAGGACCTGCGCCCGCGCATTACCCTGCTCGACGAAGCCTCGGGCGAGACGGGCGTGTCGCGCCTGATCGTCGGCTCGATCATCGCGGTCGAGGACGGGCAGATGGTGGAGGCGGGCGAGGTGCTCGCGCGCGTGCCGCGCGAGGCGGCGCGGACGCGCGACATCACCGGCGGCCTGCCGCGCGTCGCCGAGCTGTTCGAGGCGCGCAAGCCCAAGGAGAACGCGATCATCGCCAAGGTCTCGGGCCGGGTCGAGTTCGGCAAGGACTACAAGGCCAAGCGCAAGGTCATCATCCGTCCCGACGACGGCTCGGAGGCGGTCGAGTATCTCGTGCCCAAGTCCAAGACGATCGACGCGCAGGAGGGCGATTACGTCAAGCGCGGCGACAATTTGATCGGCGGATCGCCCGATCCGCACGACATCCTCGAGGTGCTCGGGATCGAGCCGCTCGCGGAGTATCTCGTGTCGGAGATCCAGGAGGTCTATCGTCTCCAGGGCGTGAAGATCAACGACAAGCACATCGAGACGATCGTCCGCCAGATGCTGCAGAAGGTCGAGATCACCGCCGCGGGCGACACCACCTTCCTGCCGGGCGAGCAGATCGACCGCGAGGAGATGGACGAGGCGAACGAGAAGCTCGCGCTCACCGGCGGCGCGCCGGCCGAGGGCAAGCCGATCCTGCTCGGCATTACCAAGGCATCGCTGCAGACGCGCAGCTTCATCTCCGCCGCCTCCTTCCAGGAGACGACGCGGGTGCTGACCGAGGCGTCGGTGCAGGGCAAGGTCGATACGCTGACCGGGCTCAAGGAGAACGTGATCGTCGGCCGCCTGATCCCGGCGGGAACGGGCGCGGGCATGAACCGCCTGCGCGTCGCGGCCTCCTCGCGCGACGCGGCGTTGCGCGCCTCGCAGCGCAGCATCGCGGCGGCGATCGTCGCGCCGACCAGCGCGGCCGAGGAGCATGCGGCCGAGCTCAAGCGCCCGGTCGAGGCGGACACGGGCAGCGATCCGCTCGCCGCGGTGGTGGCCGAGACGCACGGCACCGACGCCGACGCGGGGGAATACCTCAACAAGTGACGCGCATGCCCCCTCTCCCCGCTCGCGGGGAGAGGGCTGTCAGGTCGCGCGCCCCGTGGTATGACCAACTGGTGAAGCGCCTCGTCGGACCCTTGCTGCTCGCCCCGCTGCTGTGCGGCTGCGTCGTGCGCACCGCCGCGAACCTCGCGACCGCGCCGGTGCGCGTGGCGGGCTGGACGGTGGACAAGATGACCACCAGCCAGGCCGAGGCCGACCGCAATCGCGGGCGCCGCGAGCGCAAGGCGGAAAAGAAGCAGGCTGAGGCCGAGCGCAGGGCGGCGCGCGCCGCGCGCGAGCAACCTCCGCAATAGCGCCGGGGCGGAACCTTCGCGATCGACGCGCGCTCCGCCGGGGACATGTGAGGAGGCTCGTGACGATGGCGAACAACATGCTCGGGATGCTCGTCGGCGCCGCGATCGACCGGCGCGACGGCGACAGCGGGATCAAGGGCGCGCTCGAAGGCTATCTGGTCCAGGGCGCGCTGAGGGTGCTGGCGCCGATCGCGATCACCTACGCGATCGGCTGGGGCGTCCAATACGGCATCCGGCGGGGGCTGCATGCGCTCACCGGCGACGCCGACCTCGAGCAGGGCGCGATGTCGCCGCAGGTGGGGTAGAGCGGGACCAACTCGCCTTGGACAGCCTGCCCGAGGCGCTTGCATTTCCCGCCTGATGTGCTGTATTGCAGCAGCAACACAGTCGGGAGAGCCGTCATGTCTCGTTTCGCGCCGTTCGTGATGCTCGTCGCCGGCCTGCTCGGATCCTCCGCGCAGGCCGCGACGCGCGCCTTTCCCGTCGGCGCGTTCGATCGGATATCGAGCAGCGGGCCGTTCACGGTGCACGTCCGCACCGGGCCCGCCCCCTCGGTCCGCGCGGAGGCGCCGCAGGACGTGCTCGATCGCATGCGGATCGAGACGCATGGCGGCGAGCTGTCGATCGGCACCACCCCCGGCAGCTGGTTTTCGGGCTGGCACATGGGACGCCAGAAGGTGGTGGTCGAGGTGACCGTGCCGATGCTCGCCGCCGCCGCTTTGTCCGGCCCGGGCGATCTCGCGATCGATCGCGTGCGCGTGCGCCGCTTCGCCGCCAGCGTATCGGGCCCGGGCGACCTGTCGGTCGGGACGATCGAGGCGGGCGACGTCGACCTGCGTTTGTCGGGTCCCGGCAACCTGAATGTGGCGGGCCACGCCGCGACCGCGCGCATCGTGCTGAGCGGCCCCGGCGACATCCGCGCCAGGGGGCTCGCGGTGCGCGACGCGACCGTCACCTTGAGCGGGCCGGGCAACATCGCGCTCACCGCATCGGGCATTGTGCAGGGGGCGCTGTCCGGCCCCGGCGACATCACCGTCGTCGGCGGCGCGCGCTGCGCGATCAGCAAGAGCGGCCCGGGCGACGTTCACTGCCGGTGAGCGTGGCCGGCGCCAGGCGGCCGTACCCGATCCAGGCCGTCCGCTAACGCTAGATCAGCAGCAACGCCGCCAGCTCGCCCGCCAGCCTCGGGGGGAGCAGCGCGAGGTCGTCGGTGCCGCCGTCCAGGTCGGCGGGCGCGTCGGGGCCGGCGAGGTAGCGCCAGCCCTGGTGCGCGCGGCGCGGCTTGATCCGCACGGGGACCAGCGCCGCCTCCAGCCGGATCAGGCAGCGCCCCTCCGCCTCCTCGAAGCGCAGGATGCGGCTGCGCGCGACGAGCTGGTGCTTGAGGATCCAGTAGAGCGCGCCGCCGACCAGCTCCTCGTGCCGGGTCGGGCGGTAGCGCGTGGTGATGAAGCTCTCGCCCAGCTCCGCCTTGTCGGTCAGCCGCGCGCGCAGCACGTCGACGTCGGCGCAGCCGAACGCGACCTTGGTGATGTTGAGTGGGTGCATCGCCGCCGATGTGGCGCGCGCGCCCGCGCGATCAAGCCCCGCGATCAGTGGATATGGAATACGGTGGCGAGGCCGAGGAAGACGAAGAAGCCGACCGTGTCGGTCATCGTCGTCACGAACACGGTCGAGGTCACCGCCGGATCGATCTTCAGCTTCTCGAGCCCGAGCGGGATGAGCACCCCCGACAGTCCGGCATTGACGCTGTTGAGGATCATCGCGCCGAACAGCACCCCGCTCAGCGCCCAATCGTGATAGACCAGCTGGCAGCCCACCGCCATGAGGAAGCCGAGCCCCAGCCCGTTGGCGCTCGCGATCCACCATTCGCGCACGATCATGCGCCACGTGTTCGATCCGGTGAGCTGGTTGGTGGCGAGCGCGCGCACGGTGACCGCCATCGTCTGCGTCGCGGCGTTGCCGCCCATGCCGTTGACGATCCCCATCAGCACCGCGAGCGTGACGAGCCGCGCGATCGTCTCCTGGAAGATCGCCACCACGCCCGCGGCGAGGATCGCGGTCCACAGGTTGATGAACAGCCACAGCATGCGGCTGCGGATCGTGGCCGCGATCGGCTGGTTGATGTCGCCGTCGCCCGCGCCCGAGAGGAGCAGCACGTCCTCGCCCGCTTCCTCCTGGATGATGTGGACGACGTCGTCGACCGTGATCATGCCGACCAGCCGGCCGCCCTTGTCGATCACCGCCGCCGAGATGAGCGCGTATTTCTGGAAGCGGAGCGCCACCTCCTCCTGATCCATCTCGGCGGGGATCAGGGTCTGCTCGCGCGACATCAGCGCGCCGACGGGCGTTCCGTCGGGCGCGCGCATCAGCCACGAGAGCTTGCACGTGCCGATCGGGTGGTGCGCTGCGTCGACGACGAACACCTCCCAGAAATCGGTGGTGAGGTCGTCATTGTCGTGGAGGTAGGCGCGCACGTCGCCGACCTGCCAATGCTCGGGCACCGCGATCAGGTCGCGCTGCATCAGGCGGCCGGCGGATTCCTCGGGATAGGACAAAGCCTCCTCGATCGCGGCGCGATCGTCGGGCTCCATCGCGCGGAGGACGGCGCGCTGCTCGTCCTCCTCCATGTCCTCGATGATCGCGACCGCGTCGTCGGTATCGAGCTGGGTGGCGAGCTCGGCGACCTCGTGCGGGTGGAGCGCGTCGATCAGCTCCTCGCGCACCCAGTCGTTCATCTCGGCGAGCACGTCGCCGTCGAGCAGGTCGGCGAGCGCGAGCGCGAGCGGCTGGCGGCTGTCGGCGGGTGCGAGCTCGAACAGGTCGGCGATGTCGGCGGGGTGGAGCGGCTCGACCAGCGCGCGCGCGCGATCGACCTCGCCCGCCTCGACATGGTCGACCACGCGGCTGACGAAGTCGCGCGTCAGCCGGTCCTCGGCATCGTGCGCCAGCTCGCGCTCCGCGGCCGGGAGAACGGGGATGTCGGCGTCCGTCTCGCTCATCCGCTGCTCCGACGCGCTATCGCTCGTGCGGCCTAGGCGCGCGCGCCCGGCTTGTCAGCCCTTGATGGCCTGATAAGGCTGGCGCCCGCGGCCGCCGCTGCCTAAGTGCCGCCATCCCGCCGAACCAAGGATCTGCACGCATGGCCGACGACACGCTGACCCTCTCCCTCGACAGCGGCGGCGACGTCGTCATCCGGCTGCGCCCCGATCTCGCGCCCGGTCACGTCGCGCGCATCACCGAGCTCGCGCGCGAAGGTTTCTACGACGGCGTGGTGTTCCACCGCGTCATCGCGGGCTTCATGGCGCAGGGCGGCGATCCGACCGGCACGGGCAGCGGCGGATCGAAGAAGCCCGACCTCAAGGCCGAATTCTCGGCCGAGCCGCACAAGCGCGGCGTGTGCTCGATGGCGCGCACCTCGGCGCCGAACAGCGCCAACAGCCAGTTCTTCATCTGCCTCGACGACGCGAGCTTCCTCGACCGTCAATATACGGTGTGGGGCGAGGTCGTGTCGGGCATGGAGCATGTCGACGCGCTGCCCAAGGGCGAGCCGCCGCGCACGCCGGGGAAAATCCTGAGCGCGACGGTGGGGTGAGCGCATTGTTCCTCCCCAGCGTTGGCTGGGGAGGGGGACCGCCGCCGAAAGCGGTGGTGGAGGGGTCCGCCGTCGAAGACGGCGGCTGCGCCGCCGCCCCTCCACCAGCCTGCGGCCGGTCCCCCTCCCCGAGGAAGCTCGGGGAGAAATGATCCCCGTCCGGGATTACCGCCGCCTGCCGCCGCTGCTCGTGCTCGCGGGCATGGTGCTGTTCATCGCGGGGGTGGCGTGCTGGCAGTCGGGCCTGGACCTGCCGCTCCATCGCGCGCTGCGGCTGTCGTCGGCGGCGTGGGACCCGCCGATCATAGCATTGTCCGCGCTGGGCGGGCTGCGCGTGGTCGGTCCGCTTGGGTTCGCGATCGCGGGTTGGCTGGCGCTGCGCCGGCGGTGGCGCGACGCGCTGTGGCTGGCGCTCACGCTGGCAGGCGGGCGGCTCGCGGTCGAGGCGCTCAAGCTCGCGGTGATGCGCCCGCGGCCGCCGCTGGCGGATCGGCTCGAATGGGTGACGTCGTGGAGCTTCCCGAGCGCGCACAGCGCGGGGACGATGATCACCTGCCTCGCCATCGCGCTGGTCCTGGGGGGCGGCGCGCGGCGGATCGTTCCCGCGTTGGCGGTGGCGCTGGCGATCGGCTGGACGCGGGCGGCGCTGGCGGTGCATTGGCCGGGCGACGTGCTCGCGGGGCTCGGCTTCGGCATGGCGTGGACGGGCGCGGCGCTTTACCTGCTGCCGCGCGGACGCGCGGCCCCCGCGTGATGCGCGGGGGCCGGCGGGTTCACCAGTTTTGCCGCATCCAGTGCAGCCGGCGGCTGAGATCGTCGAGGCGGCTCTGGATCATGTCGCGGTCGCGCGGATCGAGCCGGCCGCCGTCGCGATAGTGGAGACGGCGGTCCATCTGGCGGATCTTCGCCAGCTCGCCGCTGGCGCGGCGCGCCTCGCGCCGATCGAGGCTGCCGTCGCTGATCCCACGATCGATGCGGTTCTGCAGGAACTGGATGCGTTCGCGCGGGCTGTCGGGCGCCCCGCGCCAGAACGCGCCCGCATCGTAGCCGCCGCCCTGACGTCCGCCTCCCTGATAGTCGCCGCGATGATCGCCGCGGTCCGGATAGCCGCCGCCGGGCACCGGCTGCGCGATCGCGCTTCCGGCGAGGGTCAGCCCCGCGAGGCACAGGATGATCTTGGCTTTCATGGATCGTCTCCTTCGATGCCGCCTGACGCGGCGTTCGTCGGCTTATGCGCCACGCGCTGAACGATCGATGGCCGCCGCGTTGTCCGCGCGACAGGATCGGCTAGCGCGGCAGTTCGATCTTCGGCGGGGGCAGTTGCTGGTCCAGCGCGGCGGCGATCAGCCGCGGGCGCCACGCCTCCTCCAGCGCGTGCGTCATCGCGCGGCCCATGTTGAGGTCCACCACCACGCGCCCGTCCTGCGTCAGGCGCAACAGGTGGTTGCGATACTGGCGCTCGATGTCCGCGCAGCGCCCGAACGCGCCGTCGACGAGCGTGCCGGGACCCTGCTTGAGCACCGCCCAGCGGTCGAGCGATGCGAGCACGCACAATTTCCAGTCGTTGAGCGCCGCGTCGGCGGCGACGCCTTCGTCGTCCTCGCCCGCATTGACGCGCCGATCGGCAAGCTCCTCGGGCGACGATGCGGGCGCCTCCTGCAGGTTGCTGAAGAAGGCGATCATGTTCTGGGTCGCTCCGCCGCGCTTGGCGGACGATCCGGGCTCGGCGTGCGCGGCGCACGCGACCAGGGCGGCGGTCGCGAGCAGGACGGGGAGGGGACCGTGCGTCCGGCGCGGCGTCACTCGGTCAGGCCCACGCGCTTGGCATGCTCGGCGAGATCGGGCGCGAGTTTGATCGCGGCCGCGATGTCGGCTTCGCTCCGGGCGGTCTGGCCGAGATGCTTCTCCGCCAGACCCCGCCCGTAAAGCGCCCAGGCCATTTTGGGTGAGATGGCGAGCGCCGCATTATAATCGGCAACAGCCTTATCGTATTCGCCGCGCCGCAGCCTTGCCAGGCCGCGGCTGTCGAGGATGTCGGACGATCCGGAAACGACCACGTGCGCGGTGTTGCAGTCCGCCAGCGCCTGATCGAGTTCCTTGCCGGCGAGCGCGCGCGCCCGGCACCGTTCGTTGAGCGCTTCGGGATCGTGCGACCACCCGGGATTGGCGGCGATCCACGCGTTGATCTGCGCGATCGCCGGATCGAACGCGTCCACCGCGGTGAGCAGGGCGGCAACATCGAGGTGGCGGCGCGATTTCGCGGGCAGCAGCGCGGCGGCGGTCGTCAGATCGGCGGCGGCCGCCGCGAATTGCTTGCGCTGCCGCTGCAGATCGGCGCGCTCCAGCAGCAGATCGGGATCATGCGGGTCGCTGCGCACCGCCGCGTCGAGATCGGCGAGCGCACGGTCGAACTGCTTGCCGGTGACATAGGCGGCGGCGCGCGCACGGCGGTAGGATGCGACGTCGGGGGCGAGCGCTATTGCACGGTCCAGATCAGCGAGCGCTCCGGCATAATCGCGGCGTGCCTCGCGCGCCGCGCCGCGGCGGGCGAAGCCGTCGGCGGTGGTCGGATCCGGCCCGTCGCTGAGCGCCGCGGGGCCGGCGGGGGGCGGCGCATCGGCCTTGTCGTCGGAAATCGATGCGGTGAGGTTGAAGACCGGCCCCCCATTGTAGGTGAGGTAGACCCGATGCTGGCTGTTGGAGACCAGCACATGATGCGACAGGAAGAAATCGGCCCCGAGGATCATGTCGACGTCGAGGTCGCCGAAGTCGCCCAAGCGGAGATTGGTGTGCCGGATCTCCTCGTCGCCGATCTTGAACGAATCGAACGGTGCGATCCAGGTCTTGACCGCCCGCCGACCAAGCCCGAACGCCTCTCCCGCCGGCCGCACCCCCTTGTCCCCGGGCTTGACGCCCGCGCGCGCCGCCGCCTTGACGCTGATCAGCGACGTCCCGCCGCCGGTGTCGAACAGCGCCCTGACCTTGACGCCGTTCAGGTAGACAATGCCCACCGCGTGCGGTTTCGAAGCCGACGTCGCCTCTATGTCGACCGCCGACACGGGCTTGTCCTTCGCCCAATAAGCGAGGTTGATCCGCGCACAATCGCTCGGCTTGAGCAGCCGGATCATGCCGGCGCCGAGATCGTATTCGACGTCGGCGGTCTGCAGCACTTCCTGTCCGATCAGCCCGTCGATCCCGCCCATCGAGCCGCCGACGAGGAACATCGCATGGTTGATCCGCGTCGCCGCGAGCTCCACCGTCTTGACGAACCCCAGCTCGACGCCGAACTCCCCGCCGATCCCGTTCATCCGCAGAAACGCCGAGGCGGGCTTGAGCTT
Source organism: uncultured Sphingomonadaceae bacterium (assembly GCA_964250685.1). Taxonomy (GTDB): domain Bacteria; phylum Pseudomonadota; class Alphaproteobacteria; order Sphingomonadales; family Sphingomonadaceae; genus Sphingomonas_I. The sequence goes on along the minus strand of CAXUGZ010000023.1, from coordinate 2,611 downwards.
CAGCCCGAGATCGGTGGCCGCCGATTTCGAAAGCGTGCTGAAGAAGGCGCCGCTGTCGACGATCATGCGCTTGTGCGTACCGTCGAGCTTGACGTCGATCGTGGGGCTGGTGCCCTCCATCATCACCGGGAGTTCGGCGACCCCGCCAAGCGTACATGCGGCCCGCGCCCCGCCTGCCCACAGGCACCACAGAATTGCCGCCGCGACGCGCTTTCCCGCCATCGATCGCCCCTCCCCGCGGGCGGCATCTTAAATGGGCGAAGCGGGCGCTGACAACGCCAAAGCCTTCGCGGAAGGTGCGCTACCCCGCGTGCGGCACGTCCAGCCCGGCGGGGCTCCGGGTGAAGATCTCGGCGCCGTCTTCGGTGATCCCGATCGAATGCTCGAACTGCGCGGAGAGCGAGCGGTCGCGCGTCACCGCGGTCCAGCCGTCCTCGAGCACCTTCACGTCGGGGCGGCCGATATTGATCATCGGCTCGATCGTGAAGAACATGCCGGGCTTGAGCTCGGGGCCGGTGCCGGGCTTGCCGATATGCACCACCTCGGGCGCGTCGTGGAACAGGCGGCCGACGCCGTGGCCGCAGAAGTCGCGCACCACGCCGTAGCGGTGGCGCTCGGCATGGCGCTGGATGGCGTGGCCGATGTCGCCGAGATGCCCGCCCGGCCGCGCCGCCGCGATGCCGAGCATCATGCACTCATAGGTCACCTCGACGAGCCGCCTCGCCTTGAGCGGCACATCGCCGCACAGATAGGTGCGGTTGGAATCGCCGTGCCAGCCATCGAGCAATGGGGTCACGTCGACATTGACGATGTCGCCCTCGCGCAGCATCTTGGCGCCGGGAATGCCGTGGCAGACGACGTGGTTGACGCTGATGCAGCAGCTGTGCGTGTAGCCGCGATAGTTGAGCGTCGCGGGCACCGCCCCGCCCGCGATGGTCATGTCGTATACGATGCGGTCGATCGCCTCGGTGCTGACGCCGGGCACGATGTGCGCGCCCAGCGCGTCGAGGATCTCGGCGGCGAGCCGGCCCGCGCGGCGCATGCCGACGAAGCCTTTGGGCCCGTAGAGCTTGATCGCGCCGGTGCGCGTCACGGGATCGTCGGGGACGATCGTCTGATACTGGGTCATGGCGATAATATAGCGCGCGCGCCGGCGCTTTGCGAGGTGCCGCGGGCACGGTATGGCGGCGCATGACCGAACCCGAGCGCATATGGACCGCCGCAGCCCTCGTGATCGGCGACGAGATCCTTTCGGGCCGCACGCAGGACAAGAATGTCGCGCAGCTGGCGGCGTGGCTCAACGGGCAGGGCATCCGCCTGGCCGAGGCGCGCGTGGTGGCGGACGATGCGCACGCGATCGGCGCGGCGGTCACCGCGCTCGCGGGCGCGCACGATTACCTCTTCACCACCGGCGGGATCGGCCCGACGCACGACGACATCACGATCGACGCGATCGCCGCCGCGCTCGGTCTGCCGGTGGTGGTCGATCCGCGCGCGCGCGCGATCCTGGAGCGGCATTACGACGGACGCGGCGGGGTGACCGAGGCGCGGCTGCGGATGGCGCGCGTGCCGCAGGGCGCGGGGTTGATCGAGAACGCGATGTCGGGCGCGCCGGGCATCCGCATCCGCAACATCTTCATCCTGGCGGGCGTGCCGCACATCGCCGCCTTGATGCTCGACAGCCTGACGGGCACGCTCGCGGGCGGGCGGCCGATGGTCTCGGCCACGCTCGGCTGCTGGGTGGCGGAGAGCGAGGTGGCGGACCTGCTCGCGCGCACCGAAGGCGCGCACGAAGGGTGCCAGATCGGCAGCTATCCCTTCTTCCGCGACGGCGGCGGGGGCGCCAATTTCGTCATCCGCTCGACCGATCCCGCCCGGCTCGCCGCATGCGCCGACGATCTCGCCGCGCGGTTGACCGCGCTCGGCCATCAGGCGGTGCCCGGCGGCATCTGAGCGCGCGGGGCGAGCGCCAGCGCCGCCATCGCCACCAAGGTCGCGGCCGCCGCGATCACGAAGACGATGCCGGGAAAGTAGACGCGCGCCCCGCCGCCGGTGAACCAGGCGAGCGCGGGATTGTAGAGCAACGGCGCCAGGATCGCGCCGAGCGCGGAGATGCTGCCGCTGAACCCCTGCAGCTCGCCCTGCGCATTCGCGGGCACGCGGCGCGACATGAGGCCGTTCAGCGACGGCATCACCAGCGCGAACAGGAAGGTCAGGCCCATCACCACGAACGATAGCCAGCCCTGCCGGATGAAGATGTAGGGAACGTAGGCGGCGAGCCCGAAGCCCATGCCGACCAAGGCCGCTCGCCGCTCGCCGAGCCTGCGCACGACGCGGCCGACGATCAGCAGCTGGCACAGCGCCATCAGCACGCCCACCCAGCAGAGCGACGCGCCGATCATCGCCGCCGACCAGCCATAAGCGGCGATCGCGAAATAGGCCCAGACCGCGGGATAGACCATGCCCGCCAGGTTCCACCAGAACGCCGCGAGCGCGATCGGCAGCACGCCGCGGACGCGCCCGAGCGTCCGGATCCGAAAGGCAGGCAGGAGACCACCATGCAGACCCCGAACCTCGAGATCCCGAACGAGATGCGCGACTTCGCCGAGAA
>CAXUGZ010000022.1:0-11402 GCA_964250685.1 uncultured Sphingomonadaceae bacterium | reverse complement strand
AGATATAGTGGCTCCGGATGTAAGCGAGGTCGTCGGGATCGAAGTCGAACTGGCTCGAGACGATGTCCTTGCCCTTGGCCTTGGCATAAGCGAAATTGGCGTAGGCGAGCCACGGTCCCTTGGCGTAGCTCGCATTGGCCTCGATCCCGTCGATCCGGCCGCGCCGGTAGTTGAACGGGGTGAGCACGATCGGCGCGCCGAACTGGCCCTCGTCGATCAGGTTCTTCGAGCGGCGATGATAGGCATCGACCCCCAGGGTAAGGCCTGTATCGCCGATCTTCTGCTGGAGGCCGACGTCGAAATAATGCTGGCGCTCGGCGAACGGGGTGGTGTCGTCGGTCAGCGCGGGGGCGGCGCTGGTGCCGACGAAGCGCGACACGGTCTCGCTCGCCACCAGCTCGAACGGCGGCGGCGAGAAATAGCGCGCATAGCCCGCATGGAGCGTGGTGCCCGCCGCCGGCTGCCACACCAGATTGGCGCGCGGGCTGAACTGATGCTCGGCGCGATAGCCCTTATAATAATCAAAGCGGCCGCCGAAGTTGAGCGTGACGGTGGGCAGCAGCTTCCATTCGTCCTGGATGTAGGCGCCGTAGCTCATCTCGGTCGCGCCGCCATTGTCGACGATGCTGATCGGCTGGCCGAGCTGGTTGCCGTCGTCGTCGACCGGGAAGACCTGCGTCATCGTCCGGCTGGTGCCGCGATCGCGCATGATCACGCCGCCGAAGCGGATCGTGTGCGCGTCGCCCAGGCGGTAGGCGGCGTCGACCTGACCGCCGACGGTGAAGTCGTGCTTGATCGCGTGCTGCGCCTGGCCGTTGAATAGCAGCTCGCCGAGGATGTCGGGATGGTAATCGAGCGTGGAATAGCGCGCGAACAGCGACGTCTGGATCGAGAGCGAGCCGCTGTCGTGCAGCAGGGCGAGCTGGCCGAAGCCGGTCTGCTCGACCTGCCGCTCGTCGAGCGCCTCGCTTGGGAAGCTGCTGACGCCGCCGACCTGGAAGCCCGTGCCGTCGACCGCCGCGTCGAGCCCGCGCGGATTGGGGATCTCGAAATGCTGGTTCGAATAGCCGCCGACGAAGGAGACGCGGTTGCTGCCGTCAATGATGTGGTCGAGATAGACGAACGCCTGCCCCTGATCGGTGCGGTCGTGCAGCGGGGTCGAGGAGCCGTCGACGCTCTCGATCCCGAGATGGTTGTGGCGATAATCGGCGGAGACGAAATAGTTGGTCGATCCGCTCGACCCGCCATATTCGATCGAGGGCTCGATCATCGCGTGGCTGCCGCCGTAGATCGAGACCGAGCCGCCATTATCGAACACGCCGCTCTTGGTGGTGATGTCGATGATGCCCGCGGTGCGCTGGCCGTATTGCGCGGGCAGCGCGCCGGTGAGCAGGTTGAAGCGGTCGATCAGGCGCGGGCTCAGCGTCTGGCCGAACACGGCGATGCCCTCGGGCAGGATCGTGCCGTTGATGCGGTATTGCAAATTGTTGTGATCGTCGCGGACGTGGAACTGGCCGAAGCCGTCCTGCACCACGCCGGGCAGCTGCAGGATGATCTGGTTGAACTGCTGGTTGTCCCCGCCCGGCAGCGCCTGGATGGTGGCGTTGGTGATCGTGTACGAGGTCGCGCCGAGGCTCGGCTGGATCGACGCGCGCGCGGCGTCGAGCCGGCGCGCGGTGACGATGATCTGGGGTTCGGCATCGCCGGAGGCGGAACCTGGCGCCGCCGCGGGCGCGTCGCCGGCGGCCGCGGTCTCGGCCCGCGCACCCGTGGACAGGAGGATCAGCGCCGCGAGCGCGCCACCGCCGAGCAGATAGGTCTTCATTCTCCGCAGCCCTCCTTGTAATGGTGTATCATTACGCGGCGCTTGTCGGATTTGAAAGCTGAATGATCCGTTAATAATGGCGCCATCGGTCCGGCGCGCACGCTTTAGCGCGTTCATCGCCGCCGCCCGGGCGCGGTGCGTCAGCTCTGGTTGGCGTAGAGCGTGATCAGCCGATAGAGATAGTCGCGCCCGTCATAGAGCGACTTGACGCGGATATGCTCGTTGAGCCCGTGGATGCCGCCCCCGTCGCTCTCGTAGAGGATGCCGGGCACGCCGTAGGAGGGGATGCCCACCGCCGCCAGGTAGATCGAATCGCTGGCGCCGGTCGACATGCTCGGGATCAGCGGCAGGCCGGGATAGAGCTCCTTGCCGAGCTCGGCGGCGGGCGCCACGATCGCCTGCTTGAGCGGTGCCGGATGCGAGGGCGGCCCGCGCCGTTCCTTCGCGGTCACCGTCACCGCCGGATCGCCGATCACCTGCGCCAGCCGGTCGCGCGTCCCCTCGATCGTCTCGCCGGGGAAGATGCGGCAGTTGATGTTGGCGGTCGCGCGCTGGGGCAAAGCGTTCTCGGCATGCCCCCCGGCGAGCAGCGTCGCGACGCAGGTCGTGCGCAGCGTCGAGTTGTAGAGCGGCTCGCGCGACAGCAGGCCCTCGGCGAGCTTGTCGGCGGGGTTGGCGGCGATCGCGGTCATCGCCTGCCCCAGAGCGGGCGAGACGATGTGCGCGGTCCGCGTCCAGAATTCGCGCGTGGTCTCGTCGATCTTCACGGGGAACTTGTACGCCTGGATTTTGGCGAGCGCGGCGCCGAGCTCGTAGATCGCGTTGTCGGGGCGCGGCATCGAGGAGTGGCCGCCGGGGTTGCGCACCTCGAGCGTGTAGTTCTGCGAGGTCTTTTCGCTCACCTGGATCGAAAGGTTGAGCGGCTTGCCGGTAGCGTCCAGCCGCCCGCCGCCGCCTTCGTTGAGCGCGAAATCGGCATCGATCAGCTGGCGCTGGTGGGTCGACAGATATTCGGCGCCGTTGAACACGCCGCTGGTCTCCTCGCCGCAGGTGAGCGCGAGCTTCACCGTGCGGCGCGGGGGCTGCGCGCGCAGGCGGATCATCGTATCGGTGAAGATCGACGCCATCGCCTTGTCGTCGGACGCGCCGCGCGCGTAGAAGAAGCCGTTCTCCTCGATCAGGGTGAACGGATCGCGCGTCCAGTCGGCGCGATTGGCCTCGACCACGTCGAGGTGCGCGAGCAGCAGCATCGGCCGCGCCGCCGGATCGCTGCCGGGAAGGATCGCGACCAGCCCGCCGTCCTTGGGATGCTCGGGCACGCTGAACAGCGTGATGTCCCGGTCGGCATAGCCCGCCGCCCTGAGGTGCGCGGCCATCCGCTCCGCCGCGAGCGTGCAGCTGCCCGCCGACAGCGTCGTGTTGGTCTCGACCAGCTCCTTGTAGAGCGCGCGGAAGGATTGTTGGTCGGGGCGCGGCGGATCGGCCAGCGCGGGCGCGGCGGCGAGCGCGAGCGCGGTCGAGAGAAGTGCGTGCTTGAGCGTCATTGCCTGGGCCCTCCTGGGAACGAGTGGATGCTAGGTCGCGCTCCTCCGGCCGTCGACAGGATTCGGTGCGCGGGCCGCGGGCTTGCCGATGGCGCGCGCGGGGGTTACCTCTTGCCCATGGCGCACGCGCATCGTCTTCATGAGGGTCCGGACCTCGTCGCGGCGGCGGAGGCGACGCTCGTCGCCGCGGGCGAGCAGTGGACGGCGATGCGCGGCGCGGTGTTCGGCGTACTCGCCGAGCAGGGGCCGGCGGCCTCCGCCTACGACATCGCCGATGCGATCTCGCGCCGGCAGGACCGCCGCGTTCCCGCGAACAGCGTCTATCGCATCCTCGATCTGTTCGTGACCAACAACATCGCGCTGCGCGTCGAAAGTGCGAACGCCTATGTCGCCAATCCGCATCCGGGCTGCGTGCACGATTGCGTGTTCCTCGTCTGCGATTCGTGCGGACAGACGCTGCACGTCGATCAGGACACCGCCGGCAATGCGGTGCGCAAGACCGCGCGCGCGGCGGGCTTCGCGCCCGCGCGCACGATCATCGAGGTGCGCGGACAGTGCGCGCGCTGCGGCGGCAAGGCCGAACGCGCCGGGGCCCTCGCCGCCGCCGGCTGATCGCGCGAACGTCCTCGCCGTCATGCGCGCGCGCCCCGAAGATGCTTGAAGTCGCGCTGTAACAATATATCATTGTGCCTCGTCGCGTCATCGGAGCTCGGCAGCGAATGGCGCATCGATGACGACGCCGTGGGCGGGAAGCGCGCTGCCGATCCTGCTGGGGTTCGCCGCGAGCACCGCGACGCTCGGCGGCGGGGTGATCGCGCTGCGGCTGGGGCGGCACCTCCAGCTCCTGCTGGGTCTCACCGCCGGGATCGTGATCGGGGTCGCGCTGTTCGATCTGCTGCCCGAGGCGATGACGGTCGCCCTCGGCGTCCATGACATGCGGACCATTCTCGCGGCGACCGCGTGCGGGTTCGCCGCCTATCTGGTGATCGATCGGCTCGCTCCGCCGCGCGGCGCGCGCGGCATGCTGCGCGCGCACCTCGGCCCCGCGACGTTGACGCTACACAGTTTCTTCGACGGAATGGGGATCGGGCTGGCCTTCCAGGTTTCGACCGCCGTGGGCGGCATGATCGCGTTCGCGGTGCTCGCGCACGACCTCTCCGACGGCGTCAACACGGTCAGCCTGTGCCTTGCGGGCAGCCGCCGGAAGGATGCGCCGCGCTGGCTGGCGGCGAACGCGATCGCGCCGCTGGCGGGCGTGGTGTTCGCCTATTTCGTGCGCGTGCCGGCGCCCGTGCTAGCGCTCCTGCTCGCCGTGTTCGCGGGCATATTCCTCTACATCGGGACGTGCGAGCTGCTGCCGCGCAGCATCGGCACCAACCCGCGCCCGCGGGCGATGCTCGCCACGCTCTGCGGCCTCGCCATCATGTATGCGGCGGTGAACCTCGCGAGCTAGCCTGACGCAGCGCCGCCGTGCCCAGATCGAGCGCGGCGGCGGGAATCACCTCCGGGGTCATGCCCGCCGCCCTCAGCGCGGGCAGGAAGCGCGCCGCGTCGCCGACGACGACGATGCTCGCGGGCGCCGGATCGAACAGGCTCGCCGACGTGGCCCGCACCTGATCGGGGGTGACCGCGTCGATCGAGGGGACGTAGCGATCGAGCTCGTCGAGCGGCAGCCGCTGGGCGACGAGGCTGGCGAGGAAGCCCGCGAGATCGTCGGTCGTCTCGATCCCGCGCCCGAACGATCCGGCGAGCGCGGCCTTGCGCGCGGCGAGCTCGGCCGTCGCGACCGGCTCGGCACCCATCCGCCGCATCTCGCGCTGGATCAGCTCGATCACCTGCGGCACGGTCTCGTCGCGCGTCTGCGTGACCGCGGTGAACGGGCCCGGGGTCAGCCGCGCGTCGAGCCCGCTGCCCGCGCCATAAGCCAGCCCGCGCTTGATCCGCACCTCCTGGTTGAGGCGCGAGGAGAAGCCGCTGCCGAGCACCGTGTTGGCGACCAGGCCGGGATAGTATCGCGGATCGGAGCGCGCGATCCCCTGGCGCGCGACGACCACGGCCGCCTGCGGCGCATCGGGCAGATCGACCACGATCACGCGCCGCGCAGGAGGAGGCGGCGGCGCCGCGCGCGGCGGCGCGGGGGGGCCGGTCGGCCGCCAGTCGCCGAAGGAGCGCTCGGCGAGCGCGACGCCGTCGGCGACGCGGATGTCCCCTACCAGCACCAGGGTGGCCGCGTCGGGCCGCCAGATCGTGTCGTGCGCGGCGGCGATGTCGGCGCGCGTGATCGCCTTTAACGACGCCGGCGTGCCGGCGGCGGGGTGCCCGTAGGCGCCGCCGCCGAACACCGCGCGCGCCGCCACCAGCCGCGCGAGCGCGCCCGGATTTTTGTACGTCACCGCGAGATCGTCGAGCGCCTGCGTCCGTGAGCGGTCGAGCTCGGCCTGCGCGAAGGCGGGATGGCGCGCGACATCGGCGAAGATCGCCATCGCCGGGCCGAGCTGATCGGATTTCACCGTGAGCGCGAGTGCTGCGCTGTCCCAGCCGGCGCTGCTGCCGATCGAGCCGCCGAGCGCCTCGACCTGCTGCGCGATCTGCGGCGCCGAGCGCGTGGCGGTGCCCTTGGTGAGCAGGTCGGCCGAGAGCGACGCCAGCCCCGCCCGCGCCGGCGGATCGGTCGCGGCGCCGCCGCCGACCACCAGATCGGCGGTGACGATCGGCACGCCCGGCCGCTCGACGATCACCACGCGCATGCCGTTGGCGAGCCGGCGCTCGACGGGTACGGGCAAAGCGGGCGTGATCGGCGGACCCGGCGGGGGCGGCGCCACGCGATCGGCGGGAGCCGCCGCCAGCACCACCGGCACGTCCGCCGGCGCGCGCAGCGGCACGGTCGCGACGGTGGGCGCGACCCCCACGCTCGAAGTCCACCCGGCGGGCGCCTGCTCCTTGGGCAGGTAATGCACCGCCACGGAGGTCGCATCGGTGAGCAGCGCGCGCGCGACGCGCTGGACGTCGGCCGCGCTCACCGCCGCGATCTGGGCGAGGCGGCGATCGGCGGCGTGTGCGTCACCGTCGACGATCACGCTCGACGCGAGCAGGCTCGCGCGGCCGGCGGCCGCCTCGCCCTCGGCCGCGCTGCGACCGCCCGCCATCACCGCGAACGCGGTGAGCGAGCCCGTCGCCTTCTTGTAATCGCCCGACACCTCGGCTTCGGACGCGAGCTGGTCGCGATAGACCAGGTCCTGGAACAGGCGCGCGCTCTCCCCGCCCGAGAGGATGCCGTCGATCACCGAGATGACCGCATGATCGGGATCGGCCGCGGGCGGGATCAGCCAGCTCAGCAGCACCGCGGGGAGCGGCGTGTTGGGCTCGTACACCGTGTAGCGGCGGGGGCCGGCGCGCAGCGGCTCTACCGCGGTCACGCGCGGGATCGGCCGCGCGGGCGTGGGCAAGGCGGCGAAATAGCGGTCGACCCAGCGGTCCAGCGCCGCCGGATCGAACCGGCCGGACACCACCAGCACCGCATTGTCGGGCCGGTAATAGAGCGCGTGAAACGCGCGGACGTCGTCCGCGGTCGCCGCGTCCAGCTCCGCGATCGTGCCGAGCGTGGGGCGCGCATAGGGCGAGACGTGGTAGGTCGTCTCGGGCAGCACGCGGTAGAACAGATTGCCGTAGGGGCGCGCCGCGTCGGTGCGCAGCTCCTCCTCGACGACGTTGCGCTCCGACACGAAGCTCGCCTGATCGACCACCAGCGAACCCATGCGCTCGGCCTCGGCCCAGAGCAGCCGCTCGAGCTGGTTGGCGGGCGCGGTCTCGTTGAACTCGGTATAATCGTCGTCGGTCGACGCGTTGTTCTCGCCGCCGACATCCTCGGTCAGCCGGTCCATCTGCTCGGACGGCATGTTGCGCGTCTGCTTGAACATGAGGTGCTCGAACATGTGCGCGAAGCCCGAGCGGCCGCGCGGATCGTCGCGCGAGCCCACGTCGTACCACATCTGCACCGCGACGGTGGAGCCGCTCGCGTCGGGCAGCGCGTAGACGCGCAACCCGTTGGGCAGCACGCGCTGGGTGAAGGCGAGCGGAGCGACCGCGGGAGGCGATGCGGCGGGCGCCACGCTCGCAAAAGACGCCATTGCCGCCAGCAGCACGCGCATGATCCGCATCAACGACGGTGCTTCTGCTGCTGTGCGGCCTCGCGCGCGGTGATCGCGATGTCCTGCGCGCGGATATAATCGGGGGTGCCGAGCGGGATGCCCTGCATCGCCATCTCCGCGCTGGCGAGCGCCATCCCGGGCTTGCCCTCCAGGCTGTAGCGCTCGGCGGTGGCGAGCGACGCGCGCGGCTCGTCGCCCAGCCGCGTATAGACCAGCCCGAGATTGTACCAGGCGAGCGGATTGTCGGTGTCGCGCTGCACCGCCACCTTGAGCATTGTGGTCGCCTCGGTGAAGTTGGCGGGGTTGTCCGACGCGACCAAGGCGTGGCCGAGCAAGGCGGCGATCAGCGGCGTGTTGTGCGAATATGACACCGCCTGGCGCAGCGGCGGGATCGCCTCGTTCGGCTTACCCGATTCGAGCAGGATCTGCCCCTTGAGCTCGAGGAAATAGGGATCCTGCGGCTGCATCGCGACGAGCGTGTTTATCTCCATCAGCGCGCGCTCGGGATAGCCGCCGCGATGCCACGCATACGCGCGCGCATAATGCGCGGGGATGCTCTGGTCGCGCTCGGGATATTTGCGCAGCACCAGATCGGGATCGTCCATGAAGCCGATCAGCTTGGCCTTGATCCGCAGGAAGCGCGCCTGCTTGGCGGGATCGTCTGGCGTGTTCCACCAGGGCGACTTGCTGAGCGAGGCGGACAGCGCCGCCTCGCGCTCGTCGGTCATCGGGTGCGTCTGCGCGAACGGATCGATCGCGGTGAAGCTCGGCGACAGGCGGTATTCCTCGCGCTTGAGCTTGTGGAAGAAGCTGATCATCCCCTTGCCCGAGAGGTGCGCGTCGTTGAGGTGGCGCACCGCGGAGGCGTCGGCGCTTCCCTCCACCTGCCGGCTATAGGCGAGATACTTGCCCATCGCCGCGTTCTGCCCGGCCATCATCGCGGCCATGCCCGCCTCGGGCGCTCCCGCGGCGATCGCGGCCACGCCGAGCAGCAGCGAGAGCAGCGACACGCGCGAGGCGCCGGCCGCCGCCACGTCGTTGCGCGCGATGTCGCCCGCCTCGATGTGGCCGAGCTCGTGCGCGATCACGCCCTCGAGCTCGCCCGCGCTCTCCGCCGCCTCGATCGTGCCCGATTGCATGTAGATCATCTGCCCGCCCGCGACGAAGGCGTTGATCGACTGGTCGCCGAGCAGCACCATCCTGAGCGCCCCGGGCTGGAGCCCCGCGGCCTTGGCGAGCGGCGCGGCGATGTCGCCCAGGAACTGCTCGGTCTCGGCGTCGCGCAGCACCTCCTGCGCCGCCACGGGTTGCGCGGCAATGACCCACAAGGCCGCCGCCGTCGCGACGAGGCGCAGCGCGCGGAACGGGGAAGGAGCACGGGGCACGCTTGCGGCGGGCCGATCGGTGAGCACCTGGCGACACCCTCGAGGAACGACGGCCAGGAGATGGCCCCGCGCCACGCGCGAGGCAAGCGCCGTGCGACGGGCGGCGTGCCTGGCGCGCCGTCGCGCGAGCGTGCTTGCCGGGCAGCGCCTGCCCGTTAAGGATAGGCCGCATGCCGGAGGATCGACGCACCATGGACGCAGCCCGCCCCCTCAGGCCACGCGCGAGCGGCGGCGCCGCGCTGGCCGCGTGCGGAACGACGCTGCTCTGCCTCGCCGCTTCCGCCGCCGCCGCGCCCTATGATCCGCGTGAGACGTTCGCGCCGTACACGATGCCGTCGCCGCCGGGCGTGACGCGCGGCGCGGACGGGATGCCCGGCGCCGGGTACTGGCAGAACCGCGCCGACTACCAGATCCACGCGACGCTCGATCCCGCGACCAAGACGCTCGCGGGCGAGGAGGTGGTGACCTATGCCAACAACAGCCCCGGCGCGCTCGACATGCTGTGGCTCCAGCTCGACCAGAACATCTACCGCGCCGATGCGCGCGCCAAGCGCGCGCGGGACGATACCGGACGGCCCGGCCGCTTCGACGGCAGCACCGCGGGCGTGACGATCGACGCGGTCGAGGTCGAGCAGGCGGGTGTGATGAAGCCCGCCGACCATCTCGTCAGCGACACGCGCCTGCGCGTCGATCTGGCGCGGCCGCTCGCCGCGGGGGGCAGGCTGCGCCTGCGCATCACATGGCATTACGAGGTGCCCGGCCTGTTCGGCGGCCGCACCGCCTGGGGCCGCGCCAAGGCGGGCGAGATCTACGACATCGCGCAATGGTATCCGCGTATGGCGGTCTATGACGACCAGCGCGGTTGGGACACCGCACCCTATCTCAATCAGGAATTCTACCTCGAATATGGCGACTTCGATTATTGGATAACGCTCCCTGCCGACATGATCGTCGCGGGATCGGGCGCGCTCCAGAATCCGGAGGAGGTGCTGACCGCGACCGAGCGCGCGCGGCTCGATCAGGCGCGGCGCAGCGATGCGACCGTGCCGATCGTCGCGCCCGCCGAGGCGGGAAGCGCCGCCACGCGCCCCCGGCAGGGCGGCACGCTCACCTGGCATTTCCGCATGGAGAATACGCGCGACGTCGCGTTCACCGCGTCGCCCGTGTTCGCGTGGGACGCGGCGCGGATCAACCTGCCCGGCGGGAGGAGCGCGCTCGCGATGTCGGTCTACCCCGCCGAGAGCCAGGGCCGCGACCGCTGGGGCCGCTCGACCGAATATCTCAAGGATGCGGTCGAGCGCTTCTCGCGGCGTTGGTATCCCTATCCGTGGCCGGTCGCGGTCAACGTCGCGGGCCCCGCGACGGGCATGGAATATCCGGGCATCTTGTTCGACGGCATCGACGATGCGGGCAAGGAGCTGTTCTGGATCAGCGCGCACGAGATCGGGCATAGCTGGTTCCCGATGATCGTCGGCTTCGACGAGCGGCGCCATGCGTGGATGGACGAGGGCTTCAACACCTTCATCGACACGTACGAATCCGACGATTTCAACCATGGCGAATACGCGCCCAAGCGCGACAGCGAGTTCGCGCCGGGCGGCGGCAACCCCGCCGACGAGATCCTGCCGATCCTGGCGGATCCGACTGCGCCGCCAATCCTCACGCGTTCGGACACGATCATCGAGAAGTGGCGCCACCCGGTGACCTATTTCAAGTCCGCCCTGGGCCTCAAGCTGCTGCGCGAGGAGATATTGGGGCCCGAGCGCTTCGATCCCGCCTTCCGCCGCTTCATCGCCGCCTGGGCGTACAAGCACCCGCAACCGTCCGATTTCTTCCGCGCGATGGAGAGTGCTGCGGGCGAGGACCTGTCCTATTGGTGGCGCGGCTGGTATGCGAACAACTGGCAGCTCGAACTGGCGGTGACGAAGATCGCGTATGTCGACGGCGACCCCGCCCGGGGTGCTACCGTGACGGTCGAGAGTCGCGACCGGCTCGTCATGCCCGCCACCCTGCGGATCGAGTTCGCCGACGGCACCAGGCGCGACATCGCGCTCCCCGCCGAGACCTGGATCCGCCAGGCCGCGACCGCGATCCATGTCGACACCGTTTCGCCGATCGCGGCGGCGACGATCGACCCCGATCACAAGCTTCCCGACCGCGACCGCGCGAACAATCGGATGGCGGGCCCCGCGGTCGCCGATCGGCGACCGTGACCCTCGCGCCGATCCTGGACGCGCCTATTTCTCGCCGCGCCCCTTGCGCCAGCGGCGCTCCGCGTTCTGGACGTAATAATCCTGCACATAGGCCCAGCCCTCTTCCGCGGTCTCGCAGAAGCGGAACAGGTCGAGGTCCTGCGGCGCGACCACGCCTTCCTCCACCAGCGCGTCGAAATTGATCACGCGGTTCCAGAATTCGCGGCCGTAGAGCAGGATCGGCAGCATCGCCATCTTGCCCGTCTGGATCAGCGTCAGCAGCTCGAACATCTCGTCGAAGGTGCCGA
>CAXUGZ010000021.1:3572-11735 GCA_964250685.1 uncultured Sphingomonadaceae bacterium | reverse complement strand
CGGGCGTGGTCGATCACGTCGCCGAGGATGACGCGCACGCCCTGCTGATCGTGCGCGACATCGTCGGCACGCTCGCTTCCCCGTTTGTGTCGAGCGAAGTCGAGACACGTCCCTCGACTTCGCTCGGGACGAACGGCGTTGTTGCTCCACGTTACCCCGCCGAGGACCTGTACGGGATCATCCCCGCCGACGTGCGCGCGCCGTATGACGTGCACGAGGTGATCGCGCGCATCGTCGACGGATCGGCGATGCACGAGTTCAAGGCGGCCTACGGCACCACGCTCGTGTGCGGCTTCGCGCGCATCTGGGGAATGCCGGTGGCGATCCTCGCCAATAACGGCGTGCTGTTCAGCGAAAGCGCGCAGAAGGGGGCGCACTTCATCGAGCTCGCCTGCCAGCGGCGCGCGCCTCTGCTGTTCCTGCAAAACATCTCGGGCTTCATGGTCGGCGGCAGGTACGAGGCGGAGGGCATCGCCAAGCACGGCGCCAAGCTCGTCACCGCCGTCGCCACCGCGCAGGTGCCCAAGATCACCGTCCTGATCGGCGGCAGCTTCGGCGCGGGCAATTACGGCATGTGCGGCCGCGCCTACAGCCCGCGCTTCCTGTTCACCTGGCCTAACGCCCGCATCAGCGTGATGGGGGGCGAGCAGGCGGCGTCGGTGCTGGCGACCGTCCACCGCGACGCCGACGGCTGGACCCCCGAGCAAGCCGAGGCGTTCAAGGCGCCCGTCCGCCAGAAATACGAGGACGAGGGCAACCCCTATTACGCCACCGCGCGCCTGTGGGACGACGGCGTGATCGATCCGGCGCAGACGCGCGACGTACTGGGCCTCGCCCTCGCCGCCACGCTCAACGCCCCGATCCCCGATCGCGCGCAGTTCGGCGTGTTCCGGATGTGAGCGAGGGGCACGCAATACCTCCCCGGAACGGGGAGGGGGACCAGCCGAAGGCTGGTGGAGGGGTTGGCGCCACGTCTCGGGCCACGGTGCTTCGCGCCCGGCGCGAGCGCAGCAGCGGCAATCCGCCGGAAGTAATCCTTTGGCGGGCGCTTCGCCAGAAGCCGGGCGGATTGAAGTTTCGCCGGCAGCATCCGATCGGACCTTATTGTCTCGACTTTGCGTGCATCGCCGCGCGGCTGGCGATCGAGGTCGACGGCGAGGTGCATTCGCGCGGCGATCGGCCGGCCCGTGACCAGGAAAGGGATGCAGCGGTCGAACTGCTCGGTTTGACCACGCTCCGCGTGAGCGCGACCGACGTGCTGCGTGATACCGAAGCTGTCGTGACGATGATCGTCCAGGCTTGTCGCGGTCGCCTGCCCCTCCACCATCGGCCGTTGGCCGACGGTCCCCCTCCCCGTTCCGGGGAGGTTGAAGCGACGTCGTGATTAAGTCCCTCCTCATCGCCAATCGGGGCGAGATCGCGCGGCGGATCATCCGTACGGCCAAGCGTCTCGGCATCCGCACGATCGCGGTGCATTCCGACGTGGACGCCACCCTCCCCTTCGTGCGCGAGGCGGACGAGGCGGTGTGTATCGGGCCGGCGCCGGCGCGCGAATCGTACCTCGATCAGGCCAAGATCCTCGCCGCCGCGCGCGACACGGGGGCGGAGGCGATCCATCCCGGCTATGGCTTCCTCTCTGAGAACGCGGGGTTCGCGCAGCGCGTGATCGACGCCGGGCTGGTGTGGGTGGGCGCGCCGCCGGCGGCGATCCGCGCGATGGGGCTCAAGGACGCGGCCAAGGCGCTGATGGTGGAGGCGGGCGTGCCCGTCACGCCCGGCTATCTCGGCGAGGATCAGGCGCCCGCGCGGCTGCGGGCGGAAGCCGACGCGATCGGTTATCCGGTGCTGATCAAGGCGGTGGCGGGCGGCGGCGGCAAGGGCATGCGGCGCGTCGAGCGCGGCGCCGATTTCGCCGAGGCGCTCGCCTCGTGCCGGCGCGAGGCGGCAGCGTCGTTCGGCGACGACAAGGTGCTGATCGAGAAATACGTGCTCAACCCGCGCCACATCGAGGTGCAGGTGTTCGGCGACGCGCACGGGCAGGTCGTGCACCTGTTCGAGCGCGACTGCTCGCTCCAGCGCCGCCACCAGAAGGTGATCGAGGAGGCGCCCGCGCCGGGGATGGAGGCGGGCACGCGCGCCGCGATCTGCGCGGCGGCGGTCAAGGCGGCGCAGGCGGTCGATTATGTCGGCGCGGGCACGGTCGAATTCATCGCCGACGCCTCGGACGGGCTGCGCGCCGACCGCATCTGGTTCATGGAGATGAACACGCGCCTCCAGGTCGAGCATCCGGTGACCGAGGCGATCACCGGGCAGGACCTGGTCGAGTGGCAGCTGCGCGTCGCGAGCGGCGAGCCGCTGCCCAAGCATCAGGACGAGCTGGCGATCGACGGCTGGGCGATGGAGGCGCGGCTCTATGCCGAGAACCCCTCGACCGGCTTCCTGCCCTCGACCGGGCCGCTCACGCATCTGCGCCTGCCACGCGGGGTCCGCGTCGACAGCGGGGTCGCGCAGGGCGGCGCGGTGACGCCGCATTACGATCCGATGATCGCCAAGCTGATCGTCCACGCGCGCACGCGCGCCGGCGCCGCGCGCTGGCTCGCGTCGGCGGCGCGGCGGGTGGAGGTGTGGCCGGTGCGCACCAACGCCGCCTTCCTCGCGCGCGCCGCCGCCGATCCCGACTTCGTCGCCGGGCGGATCGACACGGGCTTCATCGAACGCCATCCCGAACTGGTGCCGGGCGTGGCGCCCCCGCAGGCGGTGATCGAGGCCGCCGCGGCCGCGCTGATGCCCGCGCGCGGGAACGACCCCTGGACCGCGCTCGCGGGCTTCCGCGCCAACGCCGCGCCGCGGGTCGAGGTCGCGGTGGAGATCGGCGGCACGACGCATCGCGCGCTGCTCGATCCCGCGGCACCGCCCGCGCATGGCCGCGTCGCCTCGGTCGACGGCGTGACCATCCTGTTCCAGGACGGCGAGGCGTGGGCATTCTCCGCCCCACAGGCCGGGCGCCGGGGCGCGGCGGGCGGCACGACCGACGGCGCGATCGTCGCGCCGATGCCCGGCCGCATCGTCTCGGTCGACGTCGCCGAGGGCGCCGCGGTGACGGCGGGGCAGAAGCTGGTGGTGCTCGAGGCGATGAAGATGGAGCAGGCGCTCACCGCCCCGTTCGACGGGACGGTCGCCGGGCTTCGCGCCACCGCCGGCGCGCAGGTGAGCGAAGGGACGCTGCTCGTGCGGATCGAGCAAGCGGCCTAGGCTCTCCCCCGTTGCCGCGTACGATCCCGATCAGCGGGAGCCTCCGCCCGCCTTCCGCCGTTTGCACCCGCAGTCCACCAACTGGAGAGCCGGATGAACGCCATGCAGCGACGAGCGGGCCGCGACGCGGCCACCCCTTGGGCGGTTCCCGCCGAGGGCTGGAAGCAGGTGGTGCTGCGCAGCTGGCGCGAGGCGGGGGACGACAATGTCGGCATCGTCGCCGCGGGGGTCGCCTTCTACGGCTTCCTCGCGCTCGTCCCGCTGCTGGGCGCGATCGTGCTGAGCTACGGGCTGGTCGCCGATCCGTCGACGGTGGTGCGCAACATGAAGGGGCTGACCGCGGTCATGCCGGGCGACGCCGCCAAGCTGGTCGGCGAGCAGCTGATGAACGTCGTCAAGACGTCGGGCGGCAAGAAGGGGTTCGGGCTGCTGCTCGCGCTCGCGCTGGCGCTGTTCGGCGCGAGGAGCGGCGCGGGCGCGATCGTCACCGCGCTCAACATCGCCTATGAGGAGAAGGAGAAGCGCGGGATCGTCGCGCTCAACCTGCTCGCGCTCGGCATCACCGCGGCGGGCGTGGTGGTGGCGATCGTCGCCATCGTCGCGATCGCCGCTTTGGGGCACCTCGAAAAGCTCATGCCCGGCACGCCCGGCTTCGTGCTCGCGCTCGGCAAGCTCGCCTCCTACGCGCTGCTCCTGCTCGGCGGGGCGGCGGCGGCGGCGACTCTGTACCGCTACGGCCCCTCGCGCCGGAAGCCGCGCTGGACGTGGCTCACGCCCGGATCGGTGCTCGCCGCGATCCTGTGGATGGTGCTCACGCTCGGCTTTGGAATCTACGTCGCCCGGTTCGGCAATTACAACGCGACCTACGGCTCGCTGGGCGCGGTGGTGGTGCTGCTCACCTGGCTGTATTTGTCGAGCTACGTCCTGCTGTTCGGCGCCGAGCTCAATTCCGAGCTCGAGCACCAGACCGCGCAGGACACGACCGACGGCGCCAGCCAGCCGGTCGGGCAGCGCGGCGCCTGGGCGGCGGATCATGTGGCCGGCGGCGAGGACGGCGCGGGCGAGCATCGCGCGGAAACGATCGCGCCCGCCGCGCCGCACCGCCAGGCTCAACCGGCGCCGTCGGGCGTGTCCAACTATGTCGCCGCGCGCGCCACGTCGCGCCTCGGCGGGGTTGCCGGGCTGCGCAAGGTGGGGATGATCTCCTCCGCGCTCGCGACGGCGGGGCTCGGCCTCGTGCGCCGGCGCGACCGGGCGGCGGGCGGGATCGTCCTGATCGGGATCGCCGCCGGCCTCGCGTGGCTCAGCGGGGAAGACTCCGACGGGCACGATCCCAAGTGAAACCGGCTTCGACCCACCGCCCGTTGCCCCCCCCCGCCGCGATCTGGTCGAGTGCGCCTTCGGCTGGCTCACACGCTACCGCCGTCTCGTTCGCGATTACGAAGCATATTTCGATGTCGCAGAGGCCATGATCTATGCGGCTATGACTCTCTCATCCGACGGGTCGCTCATCGGTGAGGAGGCTGATACCAGGGCTCGATGATCCTGGGTCAGGGGGTTGTCACCGGCGGCGGCATTTGATCCAACATGACTACGGACCGGAGCTTGCCACCAATATCGCGGTTCGTGACGATTTCGACCCCGTGGCGGTGAGGGCGGCCCAAAGTCAAAAGACGGCGCGCAGGCCCTTCGCGTTCGGGCGCCGAGGGCTATTTATGAGGGCATGAGCGGTACGGAGGCCGCGCGGATCAACGGGGGTCACGTTGCAGGCCGTCAGAGGCCGGATAATCAAGTCAAGGCGGCGGGCATTGACGGCTGATCGACCAAACGCGCTCTTATAATTGTCTGTTATCGGCCGGATTGGCCCTTACGCCGAAGGCGTAGGGCGCAGGCGTCTGGCCGCCATAGGTTTTGGGGTGTAGGTTCTCGTTGATCTTGGCCGATTGCGGCGACAGATGCCGCTTCAATTTCAGACAGTGCTTCTCGACACCGTGCCACGACATCCAAGCAAAAGCGGCCGTAGCGATCAGCGCAACCGGCGCTGCTACTGCAAGGTTGGTCTTAAGGTACGGAAAAGTGAGGACAAGAGACTGCGTCACCGGATACCCGTAGAGATAGATCCCGTACGAATAATCACCGCTCTTGAGCAGATTAAACTGCCGGAACGGAAAGAGCCCGATGAACATCGTCACATAGGTTAGTAACAGCGGATAAACGAACACGGTCCTGGACGACATCATAAATGCATATGAGAGAACTCCAGCAAAAAGAAAGATTCCCTCGTGGAATATAATTTTATCTCGCCAGAGGAAGAAGATCATTCCTGTAAGGAAGTAGTAAACTAGCGTAGGTCCTCCGAGCTGTGCTGGAACGACTTGGTAGTCATAGCCTATGCTCGCTATCAGAAGGCCGGCGGTAAGAACAACATAAAGGTATGTCAGTAACACCTTCTTCGATAAAAGGCCAAGTATTATGATAGTCGACATGAAGATGTAGCACTTGAATTCCCAAGGCAGCGTCCACAAGTTTGCGTTCACGACGGCTGAACCGGTCTCTTTGAAAACACCCGGAAGAAGGAACTGAACGTGTCCGATAATGTTCAAGAAGTAGTTCCAGAAGCCGGCGGATGAATAATATTGCGAAAGCGGCAGCGTGGTGAAGATAGAGCCCAAGATTATTGCGGAGAGGGTCACCTCAACCAGCAGGGCAGGTAGCAGGCGCAGAACCCTCAGGCCGAGGAAAGGAATAAGTCTCTGGGTGCGCAAAGCGCTTCCAGTAACGAGAAATCCGCTCAGCGCGAAGAACATCGGCAGGTAAGACAAGGTAACTGGCCGACCCAGGCCAGTCAGTTTGTTCACATTCGTTTGCCCCGGAACTTCTAGCGCCGTCGCGGCAGCAATATTACGAGCTGTATGCGGATCGACTTGGAAGATCCAGTTCATTATTCCGGTAATGGTGCCATGCGTTCCGATAATGCCGGAGGTATGACTGAACAGAATTAGAATTGCTAAGGCAAGCCTGACTATGTCAAATCCGAGGCCGGTACCTCGGTTCATGTCGAGTATTTGCCCGAAGGACTTTCCTCTAAATACCGTAAGATTCATGTTTATACCCCGTCCTCACAACCGACGCCTGATTACGAAGCCGATATCCTATCGATGCTATGTCAGACGGCGGCCGCGCCCCTACCTAACTTTAGATTGAACGCAACGCTCATTTCACATCATATGGCGGAAGAATCAGTAGATTGGCTTAAAGTGCAACCCAGCATTCAAGTGCCCGTGCGGCCCGGCAAGTCCCGGCTGACATTGCACGATGATCGACAGGGTTTCTGATACTCGCACCGTTCGGTCTGGTTGTACACCGACGCTGACAGCGCTGGCGCGAGAAGGTGGGCAAGCGCCGATTGCACCAACCTTCGACGGACCTCTCTACCCGCCATTGGCCACCCGCCACCTTTCTGTTAGCCCTTGGAGCGATGCCCGCCGCCACTGCCACCTCCGCCGCGCGCGAGATCCTGACGCGGCTGCACGACGTGATGGCGGCGCGCACGCAGGCGCAGGCCAAGCTCAACCAGGTCGTCCAGATCATCGGCGCGGCGCTGACGAGCGAGGTCTGCTCGATCTACCTGCTGCGCGACGGCGCGCTCGAACTGTTCGCCACACGCGGGCTCAAGCAGGAGGCGGTGCACGTCACCAGGCTCGCGCTCGGCGAGGGGCTGGTCGGCACGATCGCCGAGCGCAACGAGACGCTCAACCTGGCGGAGGCGACCAGTCACCCCGATTTCGCCTACAAGCCCGAGACCGGCGAGGAACTGTATCACAGCTTCGCGGGCGTGCCGATCGTGCGCGCCGAGCGCGCGGTGGGCGTGCTGTGCGTCCAGCACGAGGCGTCGCGGCGCTACGACGATGTCGAGATCGAGGCGCTGCAGACCGTCGCGATGGTGCTCGCCGAGCTGATCGCGGGCGCGGGGCTGATCGACCAGGCGGCGGCGCGCGGTACCGAGGCGCGCGATCAGGGCGCGGCGCGGCTGACCGGGCTCAAGCTGGTCGACGGCATGGGCGCGGGCCACGCCGTGTTCCACCAGCCGCGCGTGGTGGTCGAGCATACCGTCGCCGAGGATACCGAGGCCGAGCGCCACCGCGTCTATTCGGCGTTCGACCGGATGCGCGACCAGATCGACCGGATGATGAGCCAGGCCGAATTCGGCATCGCGGGCGAGCATCAGGACATCCTCGCGACCTACAAGATGTTCGCCTATGACGAGGGCTGGCGCGCGCGCATCAATGCCGCGATCGACAGCGGGCTCACCGCCGAGGCGGCGATCGAGCGCGTCCAGCAGCGCACGCGGATGCGGATGCGCGAGATCGACGACCCCCTGCTGGCCGATCGCATGCACGATCTGGAGGACCTTTCCAACCGGCTGCTGCGCATCGTCTCGGGCCAGCTCGGCACCGCCGCGCAGATGGGGCTGCGGCAGGATTCGATCCTGATCGCGCGCAACCTGGGGCCCGCCGAACTGCTCGAATATGATCGCCGCCGCCTGAAGGGCGTGATCCTGCAGGAGGGCTCGCTCACCGCGCACGTCGTGATCGTCGCGCGCGCGATGGGGGTGCCCGTGCTCGGCCGCGTGCGCGACGCGCGGCGCGAGATCGGCGAGGGCGATCTGGTGCTGCTCGACGCGGGACAGGGCGCCGCGTTCGTCCGCCCAAGCGCGTCGGTCGAGGAGGCGTTCGCGGCGGGGCTGGCGATCGGGCAGAAGCGCCGCGCCGAATTCGCCGCGATGCGCGATCTACCGCCGGTCACGCGCGACGGCACGCGCATCACGCTGATGGTCAATGCGGGCCTGCGCGACGACGTCGCGGCGCTCGACGTCACCGGCGCCGACGGGATCGGCCTGTTCCGCACCGA
>CAXUGZ010000021.1:0-3562 GCA_964250685.1 uncultured Sphingomonadaceae bacterium | reverse complement strand
GAGTTCCTCGTCTCGGCCGAACTGCCCAAGCGCGAGCGCCAGCAGCGCATCTATCGCGACGTGATGGAGGCGGCGGGCGACAAGCCCGTGATCTTCCGCACGGTCGATATCGGCGGCGACAAGGTGCTGCCCTACATGACCACCGACAACGATGCGGAGGACGAGGAGAATCCCGCGATGGGCTGGCGCGCGATCCGCCTCGCGCTCGAGCGCGACGGGCTGATGAAGGCGCAGGCCTCCGCGCTGATCGCGGCCGCAGCGGGCCGCACGCTCCACGTCATGTTCCCGATGGTGTCCGAGCCATGGGAGTATGAGCAGGCGCGCGCGCTGTTCGAGAAGCAGCACGCCGCGGCGGCGGGCAAGGGCAAGCCGCTGCCGCTCGGCGTTCGCTACGGCACGATGCTCGAGGTGCCGGCACTGGCCGAGACGCTCGATCTGCTGCTGCCGCGGCTCGATTTCCTGTCGATCGGCACCAACGACCTCACCCAGTTCCTGTTCGCCGCCGATCGCGCGCACCCCAAGCTCGCCGAGCGCTACGATTGGCTGAGCCCCGCGATCCTGCGCTTCCTCGGGCGCGTCGTCACGCAGGCCAAGGCGGCGGACGTACCCGTCGGCGTGTGCGGCGAGATGGGCGGCCGCACGCTCGAGGCGATGGCGCTGATCGGGCTGGGGGTCGATCGCCTGTCGATCACGCCGGCGGCGATCGGATCGGTCAAGGCGATGGTGCGCTCGCTCGACCTGGCGGCGTTGCGCGCGGCGATGCCGGGGTGGCTCGCCGCCCCGCCCCCCGTGATGCGCGACACGCTCAAGCGCTGGGCGGAGGAGAACGACGTCGCGATCGGGTGACGGGCGCGACATTTGACTCTTCGCGTGCACTGTGCGCGAGTCGATCGAGATCATCGGCTGTCGCGTTCGGGGATGAGAGTGGACGACGAAGGCGCTTTGGACGAGCAGCGATCGGCATCGCGGGTCGGCGATCGCCTGCGCATCGCGCGCGAGCTGCAGGATCTCTCGATCGAGGACGTCGCCGCGCGCACGCGCGTCCCCACGCGCCACCTGCTGATGATCGAGCAGGGCCGCTATGAGGGGCTTCCCGCCGCCACCTACAGCGCCGGCTTCGTCAAGGCCTATGCGCGGCTGGTCGGCCTCGACGAACAGGCGCTGTCCGACGAGTTTCGCGGCGAGATGGGCAGCACCGCGCCGCCCCCGCACAAGCCCGCGCCCTACGAGCCGGCCGATCCCCGCCGCACGCCGCCGGCGTGGCTGGCTTTGCTCGCGTTGCTGTTGGCGGTGGTGGGGGGGCTGGGCTTCCTCTACGCGCGCGGATCGCCCGACCAGCCGAGCGCGCTCGCCGCGCGGAGCGGCGACGAGCCCGCTGCCCCGGCCGCGCCGCGACCAGGCGCGGGCCCCCCGGCGCAACCCGCCACCCCCGCTGGCGCCGCCGGAGGCCCGGTCGTGATCGGGGCGTCGCAGGATGTGTGGATGAAGGTCACCGACCGCGGCAGGACGTTGGTGATGCGCATCTTCAAGGCGGGCGAGCATTTCCAGCTGCCCGCCGATGCGGTTGATCCGCTGCTCACCACCGGCCGCCCGGGCTTCACCACGATCATGGTGGGCGCGACCCCGATCCCGCCCGTGGGCGATCCCGACCGCATCGCCAAGAACGTCCCGCTCAACGCCGCCGCCCTGCTCGCGCGCGTCGCGACCCCCGCCCCCGCGGTCCAGCCGCCCCCCGGCACGCCCACCCCGGTCGAGAACGCCGCCGGGCCGGAATGACCGAATTACCCGGCAGGCTTATCGCTGCCCGCGCGCCTTCCTGAGCTGGTAATAACGCTGCACGTTGGCGTTGTGGTCCTTGAGGTCGTCGGCGAAGACGTGGCCGCCCTTGCCGTCCGCGACGAAATACAGCGCGCTGGTCTTGGCGGGCGCGAGCACCGCGGCGATCGCGTCGCGCCCGGGATTGGTGATCGGCCCCTTGGGCAGCCCGGCCATGGCATAGGTGTTGTAGTCGTTAACGGCGCGCACCTCGGACAGTTTGATGCGCCGGCCGAGCGGCTTGCCGTGCGTGAGCGGATAGATGATCGTCGGATCGGCCTGGAGCCGCATGCCCGCGCGGATGCGGTTCGAATAGACGCCCGCCACCATCGGCCGCTCGGCGGGGACGCCCGTTTCCTTCTCGACGATCGAGGCGAGCGTTAGCGCTTCCTGCTTGGTGTTGACGACGGTGGTCGCCTTGCGCGTCATCCACAGCCGCGCGAGCGTATGCGTCATCGCGTCCTGCATGCGCTTCAACACCGCGCGGCGCGGCTCGCCGCGCTGGAAACTGTACGTGCCGGGCAGCACCGATCCCTCGGGCGGGATCGGCAGCTTGCCCGTGAGCAGTTTCTCCGCCGCCAGCCGCTGGAACACCTCGATCGAGGGCAGCCCCTCGGGGATGGTGATCATGCGCTGGACGATGCGCCCGCTCTGCAGCAGCGCGAGGATGTCGCGCGCGCTGGCATGCGGCGGCACCTCATATTCCCCCGCCTTGATCGGCGCGGCCGAGCCGAAGCGGCGGGCGAAGCGGAGGAAGCCCGTGGTCGAGCGCACCGCGCCCGCTTTCTCGAGCGAGCGCGCCGCGGCGGCCAGCGTCGTTCCCGGCGCGACCACCACGGTGATCGGATGCGTCGCGGGACCCGGCCCGGTCCAGTTGCGATGGAGGTAGAGCCACCCTGCGCCGATCACGATCAGGATCAGCAGCGCGAGACAGCCGATACCGCCGCGCGAGGAGGACCGTTTCGCCATGCGCGTCAGGCCAGCGCGTGCGGCGCCGCGATCATATCGCGCGCATCACCAGGCTCGCATTGGTGCCGCCGAACCCGAAGCTGTTGTTGAGCACCGCCTTGACCGCGCGCTTCCTGGCCACGTTGGGCACGAGATCGACCCCTTCGCAGCTCTCGCTCGGATGATCGAGGTTGATCGTCGGCGGCACGATCTGGTCGCGCAGCGCCAGGATGCAGAAGATCGATTCGACCGCACCCGCCCCGCCGAGCAAATGGCCGATCATCGACTTGGTCGACGACATCGATACGGTGGCGATCGCATCGCCGAACAGGCGGCGCACCGCCCCCAGCTCGAGCTCGTCGCCGAGCGGGGTCGAGGTGCCGTGCGCGTTGATATAGTCGATGTCCTTGGGCTCGAGCCCCGCCTTGCGCAGCGCCATCTGCATCGATCGGAACGCGCCGTCGCCCTCGGGATGCGGCGCCGTCACGTGATAGGCGTCGCCCGACAGGCCGTAGCCGATCACCTCGGCATAGATCTTCGCGCCGCGCGCCTTGGCGTGCTCATATTCCTCCAGCACCACCACGCCCGCGCCCTCGCCCATGACGAAGCCGTCGCGATCCTTGTCATAAGGGCGGCTGGCGCGTTCGGGCGTGTCGTTGAAGCCGGTCGAGAGCGCGCGCGCCTGCGCGAAGCCGGCGATGCCGAGCGGGCAGATCGCGCCTTCGGCACCCCCCGCGAGCATCGCGTCGGCATCGTCCATCGCGATCATCCGCGCGGCGTCGCCGATCGCGTGCGCGCC
>CAXUGZ010000020.1:0-12103 GCA_964250685.1 uncultured Sphingomonadaceae bacterium | reverse complement strand
TGCGCCGCCGTCATCGATTCAAAAACATAATTCGCCATCTAGAGCCTCCAATGGAACCTTAAAAGTTCGGGCATACCATACAAGCCCCCCCCTCCCCTAAGGTGGTTGGAGGCGCCCTCCGCCCATGTCCGATCGCCGGGGGAGGCAATCAGCGCAAGCGAGCGCAGCCGGATACTTAGCCAAGCTTGAAAAGCCGCGCAACATATAAACGTGGGTCAGGCGCGCGGTTCACCGTGCGGATGTGATGGAAAAGCCATGAAATCCGCGCCTCACCACGCGCAGGCCGCGCCGCGGCGCACGCCCGGGCGTTAACCAACCCGCGCTTCGCCGAGCGACGGTCCGCCGAATCGCGCGAACCGCTCAAGCTCTTCTTCATAACCGCGTTGCAGAAAAGACACGTCCGCATCGGTGAGTGTGGAAGGATATGAAATGTCCGCGGCCGCGCGCGCGACATGGGGGAGGACGGGCCCGACGGGCGGGTCGACCCCCAGGAAGCGGCAAATCCGCGCGATCGTGCCGGCCGGATCGCGCTTCAGCTCGCGCGACGCGAGCAGCAGCAGCTGCGCGCGCGGGAACAGGCCGGTGACGCGCGCGAGCTGGCGGCCGTAGAAGCCGCGCTCGACATAGCTGAACACGCGGTGGAACCCCGGATAGGGGGTTCCCGCCGCCATCCGCGCGCGGCCCTCGCGGATGCACCAGGCGAACGGCTCGGTCTCGCTCCCGCGCGCATATTCCATCTTCCAGTGCGACCAGGCACGCTCGATCGGATCGCGGAACAGCAGGATCAGCCGCATCGCCGGATTGTAGCGCGCGATCCGCTCGAGCGCGTTGGGCCAATAGAGGTAGATCGGCGTCGCCTCGCCGCGCAGCCGCGCGTCGTCCTCGAACAGCGCGTGGTAGGGCGCATAATCGGGCGCGGCCCAGTCGACGCCCTCCTCGCAATCGAAGAAGTGCGCCTCCTTGATCGCGGGAAGCTGGAGCGCGGGCAGCGCGCGCAGGTGATCGAACAAGGCGGTGGTGCCGCCCTTCTGCACGCCGGCGACGAGGAAGCCGACGCGCGCATCGGGCGCGCTCACCGCTCGCGCAACGCCGTGCGCATCGCTTCGGTCATCGGGCCGAGCAGATAATCCATCACCGATCGGCTGCCGGTGACGATCGCCACCTGCGCGGGCATCCCAGGCGAGAGGTGGACGCCCGCGGCCTCGCGCGCCAAATCCTTGGGATCGACCTTCACCTGCACCAGATAGAAGGTCTCGTGCGTCTGATCGTCGGCGGTGGCGTCGGCGGAGACGAGCGTCACCTTGCCGTCGACCGGCGGCGTGGTGCGCGGGTTATAGGCGGTGAACGTCACCCGCGCGGGCATGCCGTCATGGATGGAGGCGATGTCGTTCGGCCGCACGCGCGCGCTGATCACCAGCGGCTGGCCGGTGGGCACGATCTCGAGCAGCCGCTCGCCCGCCTGCGCGACGCCGCCCTCGGTATATTGCGACAGGTTGAAGACATAGCCCTCGACCGGCGCGCGCACCACCGTGCCCGACACCGATTCGCTGGTGGCGCGCAGCTTGGGCGCGGCCTCGGTGAGCTTGTCCTGCGCGGTGCGCAGCCCGGTGGCGGCGTCGGTCTCGCGCTTCTCGTCGAGCTGCGCGATCTGGATATGGATGTTGCCGATCGCCTGCTGCGCGCGCGCGATATCGGCCAGGATCGATCCGCGCTGGCCCTTGAGCTGCGCGCTGTTGCGCTCGAGCGCGAGCACGCGCGTGCGCGGCGCGTAGCCGAGCTGGTTGAGCTCGCGCACCCCGCCCAGCTCGTCGGCGATGCTCCCCGACTGCGCCTCGACCGAGCCCATCTGCGCGCGCAGCCCCTGGATCTGCGTCTCGATCTGCTGCGCCTGCGAGCGCAGCGCGCTCGCCTGGCTGCGGTAGAGCATCATCTGCGACAGATACAGGTTGCGCTGCCCCGCGATCAGCGCCGCGACGCGCGGATCGGCCTGGCGCGCGAGCAGATCGGCGGGGAAGCGGATGTCGCCCGCGTCCGCCGCCTGCGCTTCGAAGCGCGCGATATCGGCGGACGCGCTGTCCGCCTGCGCCTGCCACACGTCGACATTGGACTGCGCCTGCACCGGATCAAGGCGCATCAGCACCTGCCCCGCGCGCACGAGCTGGCCCTCATGGACCAGGATCTGGCGGATGATCCCCCCCTCGCGATGCTTGATGACCTTGGAATTGTTCTCGACGCGCACCGTGCCCTGGGCCATCACCGCGCCGACCAGCGGCGACACCATCGCCCAGATGAACAGCCCCACCACCAGCACCAGCACGACGATCGATCCGGCGACGATCGGGCGGCGCATGCGCAGCCGGATGATCTCGTTCTCTTCGTCGTTCAGCTCGTGAAAGCCCGGATCGGGCGCCATCGGCAGCGCGGGCTCGCGCCGCAGCTGGCGCGCGAGATCGACCAGTCGGCTCACGAGCGGACCTCAGCGAGCGTCGGCCGCCCGGGCGGGGGCGGCGCCTTGCCGGCGAGCTTCGCCATCACCTCGTCGCGCGGCCCGTATTGGGCGAGCTGGCCGCCCAGCAGCAGCATGATCTTGTCCGCCTGGCCGAACACGGTGGGCTTGTGCGAGATCAGCACGATCGTGGCGCCGCGCTCCTTGATCTGGCCAAGCGCGCGGATCAGCGCGTTCTCGCCCTCGGCATCGAGGTTGGCGTTGGGCTCGTCCAGGATCACCACCTTGGGATCGCCGAACATCGTGCGCGCGAGGCCGACGCGCTGGCGCTGGCCGGCGGAGAGCACCATGCCGCCCTCGCCAAGCTCGGTGTCGTAGCCCTTGGGCAGGCGCAGGATCAGGTCGTGCGCGTTGGCCAGCTGCGCGGCCTGGACCACCTGCTCGTCGGTCGCGTCGGGCAGGAAGCGGGCGATATTGTCGCGCAGCGTGCCGCTGAACAATTCGGTGTCCTGCGGCTGATAGGCGACGTTGCGGCCAAAATCCTCGCGGTCCCACGAATAGACGTCGGCGCCGTCGAGGCGGACGGTCCCGCTGTTCGGCTTCCAGATGCCCACCATCAGCCGCGCGAGCGTCGACTTGCCCGCGCCGGACGGACCGATCACGCCCACGAACTCGCCCGGCTCGATGCGGAAGCTGAGGTTGGTCAGCACGAGCGTGGGCGCGCCGGCGGGAGCGAAATTGACGTTCTCCACCGTCAGCAGCCCCGTAGGCACGGGCAGGCGCGTCACCGGCTCGGGCGGCTCATAATCGAGCAGCATCGTGTCGAGCCGCTTGTACGCCTGGACCGCGTCGAACAGCACCTTCCACGACGAGACCACGCGCTCGAGCGGGGCGAGCGCGCGCGAGGCGAGGATCATGTTGGCGAACAGCAGCCCCGAGGGGATCTTGCGCTCGACCACCAGCCACGCGCCGAGCGCGATGATCAGGATCTGGATGAGCATGCGCACGAAGCGGATCGCGCCCGAATAGGCGCCGCCCGCCTGCGCCGCGAGGCTGCCCGACGACACCGACAAATAGCGCAGCTTGGCCCATTGCCGCCCGAGCACGGGCAGCATGCCCAATGCGCGCACCACCTCGCCGTTGCGCAAGGCCGCATCGGTGAAGCTGTAGCTCTGGATCGCGGCATCGTTGGCCTGCTTGAGCGTCGCGTGCGTGGCGCGGTCCTGCATTACCGCGAGGATCACCAGCACGACGCCGCCGATGAAGGTGGTGACCCCGATCGCGGGATCGATCACGAACAGCACGATCAGGAAGATCGGGATCCACGGCAGATCGAACAGGATGCCGATCGCGTTGCCGCCGAGCGCCTGGCGCACCGCATCCAGATCGCGCAGCGCCTGCGCGCGCGTCCCCCGGCGGCGCACCACCGCGTCGAACAGCGCGGCGAAGGTGCGGCTGGCGACCTGCTGGTCGAATACCACGCCGAAGCCCATCAGCACCTGCGAGCGATATTGATCGATGATGGCCGAGACCAGGAACACGAACGCGCAGCCGAGCGAGAGCACCACCAGCGTCGAGCCCGACTGGCTGGAGAGCACGCGGCTGTAGATCTGGTTGGTGTAGATCGGCAGCGCCAGATAGAGCAGGTTCGACACCAGGCTGAACAGCGCGGCGAAGCCCATCGGCGCGAGGCCCAGGCGAACCGCGCGCGCGAGCGGGCTGGCGAGCGGTCGCATGCCGGGAGCGGGCTTCAGCGCCATGATGCTTCGTCCTTGCGGGGCCGGGCGCGGTCGTGCGCCATCCTCATACTACAGAACAGGTGTGGATTAAACGTCACCGGCGCGGTCCGGGCCCAAGCAGCGGGCAGCGCGCGGTCCCCCCGTCGGGCAGCGCGAGCTGGCTCTGCGTGATCGGAATGAGCGGCGCCTGCGTCAATCCGGGCCCCGGCGCGGGCGGCAGCGGCGGCTCCTGCTCGGGCGTCGCCACGTTCGCGCCGGTGAGGTCGGCCGAGAGCGGACGGCGCAGAGATGCCGATCCGATCCGGTCGAGCCCCATCGCCAGAAAGTCGAGCGGGGTCACGCCCCTGTAGCGCACGCGCGCGAAATTGGCCTCGGGATCGTAGACCGCGACGCCGCTGGCGATGCTCCGCACGGTGAGCGTGCCCATCGCCGCGAGCAGCGCCGCGTGCGAGACATAGACCTGGTAGCGGTTCTGCAGCAGCTGGAGCTCGGCAGACTGCAGCTCCTGTTCGGCGTTGAGCGTGTCGATCGTCGAGCGCAGCCCGTTCAGCTCCTCGCAGCTCATGCCCGCGAAGGCCGCGCGCGCCGATTCCACCTGCCGCTCGCCGGTGACGAGCGCGGTGCGGGCGGCGGCGAGCTGGCTCCAGGCGCTCGTCACCGCGCTGAGCGCCTGGCGCCGCGCGACGTCGATGCCCGCCTGATCGGCGAGGTTGCGCGCGTCGGCGCCGCGCACCTGCGACGCGAGCAGCCCGCCCGACAGGATCGGCTGGGTGACGGTGAACCCCGCCGTGACCTCCTTGTTGCCGTTGACGCCGTTGAAGCGCAGCAGCCGGTTCGAATAGATGCCCTGCGCCGAGACCGAGACGCTCGGCCCGAGCCCGCCGCGCGCCGATGCGGCGCTCGCGCTCGACGCCTGCTCGGTATATTTGGCGCCGAGCAGGCTCGGATTGTTCGCCTCCGCCACGTCGAACGCCAGATCGATCGACACCGGCAGCGCGCCGAGCGACGGCAGCGGCACGAGCGTGCCGGGATTATGCCCCACGATCTCGAGATATTCGCTGCGCGAGACCGCGAGGCTCGCCTCGAGCGCGGCGAGCTGGAGCTCGGCGGCGGCAAGGCGCGAATCGGCCTGCGCGACATCGGTCAGGGTGACGTCGCCCTTCTCCTGCCGCTTGCTGTTCTGGCGGAGCTGGCCGCGCAGCACGTCGACATTCTCGCGGCCGACCGCGAGCCGCGCCTCGTCGCGCAGGACGGCGGCGTAGACCAGGACGACGTTCTGGACGGTCTGCTGCTCGGTCAGGCGGAGCTGCTCCTGCCCGCCGCGCACGTTGGCGCGCGCCGCCGCGACCTGCCCGCGCAGCCGCCCCGACGTATAGAGCTGCTGGCTGACCGTCGCCAGCACGCGGCCGTTGGTCTGGTCGGCGTGGAACCCCGCCTGCTCCTGATACTGATAGCCGCCGTCGGTCTGCAGGTTGAGCGTCGGCCCGTATTGGCTGCGCGCCTGCACATAGGATTCGTCGCGCTCCTTCTGGAGGTAGCGCTGCTGGACGAGGGTCGGGTTGCGGTCATATGCCGCCTCGAGCGCATCGGCGAGCGTCTCGGCCGCGGCCGCCGCAGGCAGCGCGAGCACGAGCGCGACGCTCGCGGCGAGGGCGAGACGGCGTGGCGGACCGGCGGAACGAGCGGCTGAAATCACGCGGGACTTTCGTGGGCGGGCGCAAGCCGCCTCGGCGGCGCGCGGGCGGCGTCTCCTTAGCCCCGTCGAAGGACGAGTCAATCACGAGCGGGACGAACCGAGTTCCCCCGTTCAGCCGCGCCCGGCGAGCACGCGCGCATACATCGCCTCCAGCCGCGCGGCATAATGCTCGCCCGAGAAGCGCGCGGCCTGGGCGGGCCCCGCCGCGCCAAGCCGCGCGCGCAACGCCGCGTCGCCGTCGAGCGCGCGCAGCCCATCCGCGATCGCGCGCGTGTCGTAGGGATCGACCAGCAGGGCCGCGTCCCCCGCCACCTCGGCGAGCGCGCTGGCCGACGACGTCAGCACGGGCGTGCCGAGCTGCATCGCCTCGAGCACGGGCAGCCCGAACCCCTCGTAGATCGACGGGAACACCACCGCACGCGCGCCGCGCGCCAGGCGCAGCAGCAGGCTGCGCGGCAGGTGATCGAGGCGAACGATGCGCTCGGCGATGTGGCGCCCGTGCGCGGTCGCCGCCTCGTCGTCGGGCGGGAGCAGCCGCAGCTCCTCCTCGCTGCGCCACCCGCGGCCGCCGACCATCACCAACGGCGCCGCGCAGCCGAGCGAGAGATACGCCTCGATCAGCCGGCCGATATTCTTCTTGGGCTCGATCGCGCCGAAATAGAGGAAATAGCCGCGCCGGCGCAGCCCGAAGATCCCCTCCACCACCGCCGCGTCCTCATCCGCGCTTGTATCGAGCGCGCGGCCGACGGGCGACGCCTGGTAGGTGTTGGTGATGTGGCCCGGATCCGCGCCGAACTCGGCGAGGATGTCGGCGCGGCTCGCCTCCGATACGGTGCAGATCTGCGCCGCGCGCGCGATGCAGCGCGCGAGCAGCGCGCGATAGGCGCGCTTCTGGTCGAGCGTGGTGTAGGGCAGCTTGAGCGGCACCAGATCGTGCAGCGTGTAGATGTTGGCCGCGCCTGTGATCTCGATCGGCAGCGGATAGGTCCAGTGCATGATCGCGGGCGGATCGGGCAGCGCCACGCGCAGGAAGCTTCCATAGACCGCGAAATGGCGGTGCGCGACGTCGAACAGGTCGGGCGCCGTCACCAGCCGGTCGAACGCGGGCAGCCGCTCGGCGAAGCTCGCTTTCTCGACGCGGGCCGTGAGCGGCACCTCCTCGGCGCGCGTCGCGAACGGGCGCAGCGCGGCGCGCAGCAGGCGCCGGTCGCGGCGGCGGCGCTGCTTGCGGTAGAGCTCCATCGTGCGCCCGAGCGCATCGAAGAACAGCGTCTCGCGCATCGCGGGATCGCGCCCCGCATCGACGCCGAACACCCCGGTCACGCGATGCCCCGCCGCGCGCAGCGTCTGCGCGAGCGTGAAGCCGTAGGTGGCGATCCCCGTGCCCTTGGGCATGGCGAGGTTGTAGCCGTCGATGCCGACGCTGAGCTGGTTCACATAGGGGCCTTGGCAAGCGGCGTGGCGGATAGGCGCGTCACGCCGACGGCGCAACCAGCCGCGCGTAGAGCGTCGCGAGCCGCGCGGCGAAGCGCGCCGGCGCGAAGCGCGCGGCATTGCGCCTCCCCGCCGCCGCGAGCGCCGCGCACGACGCATCGTCGGTCGCGA
Organism: uncultured Sphingomonadaceae bacterium; assembly: GCA_964250685.1. Taxonomy (GTDB): domain Bacteria; phylum Pseudomonadota; class Alphaproteobacteria; order Sphingomonadales; family Sphingomonadaceae; genus Sphingomonas_I. The sequence goes on along the minus strand of CAXUGZ010000020.1, from coordinate 4,617 downwards.
TGCGGCGGATCGCACGTGCGATGTCGGCGGGATCGCGCGGATCGACCAGCAAGGCGGCCTCCCCCGCCGTCTCGGCCAGCGCCCCCCCGTGCGAGGTCACCACCGGCACGCCGAGGGCCATCGCCTCGGCAACGGGCAGCCCGAACCCCTCGGCCAGCGAGGGCATCAGCAGCGCGCGCGCATTGGCGATGAGCGCGCGCATCGTCTCGGCCGGCACATAAGGCAGGCGGATCGCGCCCGTGGTCCGTGCCAGCGCGTCTCGCGCCGCGCCCGCCCCCCAGCCGTCGGGGCCGGCGACCACCAGCGGCATGCCCGCGCCGCTCGCCGCATAGGCGGCCAGGATCGCGGGCACGTTCTTGCGCGTCTCGACCGATCCGCACACGAGCAGGTAGCGCCCGCGCTCGATCCCGGGCGGAAGCGCTGCGGCGGCGGCGGGCGCGCTATCGATCGCCTGCCCGCAATCGACGACGAACGCGCCGGGGCAGCCGAGCGCCGCGGCGATCTCGCCGCGCGCGGCTTCGGACACGGTGACCAACGCCGCCGCCGCCTCCGCCACCCGCTCCAGCACCCGGCGGTGGCGCACGGGATCGATCGGGCTGAGCGCCGGATGGAGCAGCGGGATCACGTCGTGCACGGTGTAGACGTTGGTCCACCCCGCCAGCCGCAGCGGCACCGGATAGGTCCAGTGCATGGTCCCCGGCGGTCCCCCCACGCGCACGGGCAGCAGCCGGCGGTGGATGTCGAAATAGACCTGCGCCAGCCGGAAGATGTCGCGCGCCACCAGCCGCCGCCCGCCGCCGCCAGAAGCGACGATCCGCGCGCGCCGCTCGCCCGGCGCCAGCGCGCGCAGCCACCGGCCAGGGCGCGTTCCCACGGGATCCTCGGCCGGGCGGTCGCGCAGCACCAGCGAATCGCCGCCGATCGTCCGCTGCGCCGCCAGCAACGCCCGCGCGTAGCTGCTCACACCCGTGCCGCCGGGGGCATCGAGCATACGTCCGTCCATCGCGAGCGGGCGGTTTGGCGGTTGCGGCGACATCGGCTAACACCATCTTAGGCCCGGCGGGTGCCCGCCCGTCAACCGCCGCCGCAGCCGCACGAGGATCGCGTGACCCCATGATCGTGTTCAAGGACGTCGCCAAGACCTATCATATCCGCAAGTTCGAGAAGCAGGTCTTCACCAACCTCAACTTCACGATCGAGCCGGGCGAGAGCATCGGCATCTGCGGCGCCAACGGGGCGGGCAAGTCGACCCTGATGCGCCTGATCGCGGGGGTGGAGCAGCCGACCGCGGGCAGCATCACGCGCACGATGAGCACCTCGTGGCCGATCGGCTATGCGAGCTGCTTCCAGTCGAGCCTGACGGGCGCGGACAATGCGCGCTTCATCGCGCGCATCTACAAGCAGTCGGAGGAGGAGCTGCTCGATTTCGTCGAGGATTTCGCGCAGCTCGGCCCCTATCTGCACCAGCCGGTCCATGCCTATTCGGCGGGCATGTCGGCGCGGCTCGCCTTCGGCATCAGCCTCGCGATCGATTTCCAATGCTATCTGGTCGACGAGGTCACCGGCGCCGGCGACGAGCGCTTCCGCGCGCGCTGCGAGGATGCGCTGCTCCACCGCCGCGACAACGCCACCCTGATCATGATCAGCCACGATCCCGGCACCCTGCGCCAATATTGCAAGCGCGGCGGGGTGGTCTATGGCGGCACGGTGGTGTTCTTCGATACGGTCGACGAGGCGAGCGAGGTGCATCACCGCCTGCAGCTGCGCGCCGCCTGACCGCGCCGCGATTGCAGTTTCGCGCGCCGCTGGCTAAGCCCCGCGCCCGGCAGCAATGATGCTTCGGGCGCCCGCTGGCCGCTTCCTTTTATCGACGAGATCGCAGACGTGAGCATGACGCAGCCAGCATCGACCTCCTCAGGCGCACGCAGGCGCGCGCTCGGCGCGCTCGCTGCGCTGGCGCTGCTCGGCGGCTGCGCGACCCTGCCGTCGAGCGGGCCGACCGCCGCCGATATCCGGCACGGCGCGCGCACCGACAACGATCTGGGCTTTCGCATCGTCGATATCGACGGGCCGATGGTTCAGCAGATCGTGGCGCGCGACGCCGCCGCCGACGCCGCGCGCCCGACGCTCGCCAGCCTCGCCACCGCCGGGCGCAACGACGTGGTCGGCCCCGGCGACGTGCTCGCGATCGGCATCTATGAAGTAGGGGTCGCGCTGTTCGGCACGGGCCGCGATGTCGGCCAGCTCTACGACCCGTCCGCCAAGGGCGAGACCTTCCCCGCGATCGTGGTCGACAGCGAGGGCGCGATCCGGCTGCCTTATGTCGGCCGGCTCGAGGTCGCGGGCCACACCCCCGCCGAGGTCCAGGCGATGATCGAACGCGGGCTGCGCGGCAAGTCGCAGAACCCGCAGGCTCTGGTGGTGGTGAAGGACAATGTCAGCAGCACGGTCTATGTCGCGGGCGACGTCCGCCGCCCGGGGCGGTTCGACCTCACGCTCCAGCGCGAGCGCCTGCTCGACGCGATCGCGCTCGCCGGCGGCGCCGAATATTCGTCCGAGGACACGATCGTCCGCTTCAATCGCGGCACCCAGACGCTCGAGGAGCGGCTCGGCCGCGTGCGCGCGGGTGCGGCGGACGACCTGATCCTGGTCCCCGGCGACCGCATCGAGCTGATCAAGCGCCCGCGCAGCTTCATCGTGCTCGGCGCGAGCAGCAAGGTCTCGCAGGTTCCGTTCGAGACGGGCGACCTGTCGCTCGCCGAGGCGGTCGCGCGCGCGGGCGGCCCGACCGACGCGGTCGCCGATCCGGCGGCGGTGTTCCTGTTCCGCTACGATCCCGCCAACGCCGCGGGCGCCGAGGCGCCCGTGATCTACCGCCTCAACATGATGCGTCCGGCGAGCTATTTCCTGTCGCAGCGCTTCGCCATCCGCGACAAGGACGTGATCTACATCGCCAACGCCGCCGCGAACCGGCCGGCCAAGCTCGTCTCGATCATCAACCAGCTCTTCTCCCCCGTCGTCACCGCACGCTACCTCGCGCAATAAGCGGGGCGGACGCGATGGCCTCCGCGCCGCTTCCGACGATCCTGTTCTACGGCGCACCGCATCCGCTGACGGCGGCGATCTTCGATTACCTGCGCGCGATCCTTGCGATCAATCCGGTCCTGTCGTGCGAACTGGTGACGGAGGGCGGCCGCTCGCCCGCTCCGCACGAGCGCGCGATATACATCCGCGCCGAGGCAAGCGACGCCGCCGCGCTCGCCGCGATGGCGAACCTGACAGGGCCGCCAACGGTGCGCCGCGCCTGCGCGCTGATCGCGGCGCTCGACGCGCGCTGGGCGCATCTGCCGCGCCTCTCGGTCGAGGCGACGCTCAACCAGGAGCTGTACGCGACGTGCTTCCTCGCCGAGCAGGCGGGGCTGGCGCTCGACCATCGCGCGCTGGCGGCAGCACGGACGGGCTGGCTGGCGCTGCGTCGGCATCCTTCGGCCACCGACGATCCGCTCGGCTTCTTCGCGTCGGTCGATCTCGCGGGTGCGGCGGACGAGCTGCGTCCTCCGCCCGATGCGGACGCCGCGAACGCGTCGGCTTTCGCTGCGGCGGGGTTCGTCTCGCCGGGCGGCGAGGCGCCGATCGGGGACACGGCGGCCGGCGCGGCGGCGGCGTTCGTCGCCGGGCTGATGACGGCGCACGCCGCGCGCAACGTGCTCGTGCTCAGCTGCGATACGGCGGCGGCGTCGGACGAGCTGCGCGCGCACCTGCCCGATGGCGCGGTGATCGCCGCCGCCACGATCGACGGGGATCGCGCCGCCGACGCTCCGGGGACCGGCACCGGCGGCTACCAGCATGCCGACTTCACCGGCCGCGCCGACTGGCCCGCGCCGGGGGGGCTCGATCTCGTCCACCTGCACCATGTCGAGCACGCCACGCGGCTCGCGGACATCCTGCCATGGGCGCGCGCGCGCCTTTCCCGCCGGGGCGTGATCTCGGGCGCGGAACGCTCGGCCGAAGCGGTCGCGGCGGTGGTGCGGCACCTGGCGCGCGACCGACGCGGCGACGCGATCGCCTTCGCGCTCGATGGCACGTGCTGGAAGGCGATCCCCAGCGCCTATTGGAGCGCCTGACGATGTGGGGCCTGATGGGCCGCATCACCGGCGAAAGGCTGGAGAGCAACGTTCCGGGGTGGCTGCTCAACGCCGCCGCCACCTATGCGACGATCGAATATCTGCGCTTGCTGGTCGAGGAGCTCGGGCGCGATCCCGATGCCTACGGCTTCGATCGGGCCAACACCTATTCGGTGTTCGTGCAGACCTGGGACCGCGCCAAGTCGGAGCTGCGCTCGCTCGCCGTCGGACGGCACGCCGCCGAGCACCGCGCGGTGGGGCTCATTCCCGACTTCTACTACATCCACCACCGCGGCTACCGCGACCTGCGGCGCGAGGCGCTGGCGTCGCCCGCATGGCGCGATCGCCAGCCGATCGTGGTGTGGCGCGGATCGGTCACCGGCGCCGGCCCCTACGGATCGGCGGCGGAGATACCGCGCGTGCGGCTCGCGCTCGCCTGCCGCGCCATCGCCATGACCGACGTGGCGATCTTCGACGTGCACAGCACGATGGC
>CAXUGZ010000019.1:0-12298 GCA_964250685.1 uncultured Sphingomonadaceae bacterium | reverse complement strand
GCGCGGTCGAGGAGATAGCGCGCGTGCCCGATACGCTCACGCGCCTGCCGCGCGCGCCCGCCTTCGTGCGCGGGGTGATGAACCTGCGCGGCCGCATCGTGCCCGTGATCGACCAGAGCCGCCGCTTCGGCGAAGGCCGCGGCGACGGCCGGCGGCGGCGGATCATCGTCGTGCGGCTGGACGCGACGCTCGCCGGCTTCGTCGTCGACGAGGTGACCGAGCTGCTGCGCGTGACGCCCGATCGGGTGCGCGCCGCGCCCGATCTGTCGGGCGAGGACGCGCGCGTGATCGATCGCGTCGCCAATCTGGCGCGCGACGGGCGCATGATCCTGCTGATGGACCCGCGCGAACTGCTCGACCGCGCCGAGCGCGACCTGCTCGCGGCGATCGCTCCCGAGGATGCCGGCGCGCTCCCGTGACGCGGCTGCTGATCGTCGACGATTCGCCGCTGATGCGGCGGCTGCTCGGCGGCGTGTTCGCGGCCGAGGACGATTTCGTGGTGGAGACCGCGCGCGATGCCGCCGCCGCGCTCGCCGCGCTCCACGCCTTCGCCCCCGACGTGGTGACGCTCGACATCACCATGCCGGGAATGGACGGGCTGCAATGCCTCGACCGGATCATGCTCGAGCGGCCGTGCCCGGTGGTGATGGTGTCCGCGCTGACCGAGGATGGCGCGCGCGAGACGCTCGATGCGCTCGCGCTCGGCGCGGTCGACTTCATCGCCAAGCCCGAGGGCGCGGTGTCGCTGCGGATGGCCGAATTCGCCGGTCCGCTGGTGGACAAGGTGCGCGCGGCGGCGCGCGCGCGCATTCCCTCCACGCTGCGGCTGCGCGAGCGCGTGCGGCTGCGCGGGGGCGGAATCGTGGCACCGCGCGCCGCCGCCCGCCCCGCGCCGCCGCGCGCCAAGGGAAGCGCGCCGGGACTGGTGCTGGTCGGCACTTCGACCGGGGGACCGCCCGCGCTCGATGCGCTGCTGGCACCCCTGCCGGCCGATTTCCCCTGGCCGATCCTGATCGCGCAGCACATGCCGGCCTCGTTCACGGGTCCGCTTGCACGGCGGCTCGACCGGCTGTGCGCGATCGGAGTGAGCGAGGTCACGGCGCAGACCCCGCTCCAGCCGGGCCACGCTTATGTCGGGCGCGGCGACGCCGACATGATCGTCGCGATGCGCGGCGGCGCGCCCGTGGCGTTGGCGGCGCCCGCGCATCCCGATCATCCGTGGCACCCCAGCACCGATCGGCTCGTCACCAGCGCGATGGATCATGTGGCACCCGAGCGGCTCGTTGGCGTGTTGATGACGGGGATGGGCAATGACGGAGCGGCGGCGATGACGAGGCTGAAGCAGGCCGGCGGCGAGACCATCGCCGAGGCCGAGGAGAGCGCGATCGTGTGGGGCATGCCCGGCGCGCTGGTGCGCGCGGGCGGGGCCGGGATCGTAGCACCGCTCGATCGCATCGCCGCGAGCTTGCTCGGGCTGGTGATGCCGGGTTGAAGAGCGGTCCGCCATTGCTGACGTTCGACGAGCTGCGCCGCTTCGGCGCGTTCCTGCTCGAGCGCACGGGCATGGTCTTCGCCGAGAACAAACGTTATTATATCGAGCGCCGCATCGCCGATCGGATGGCGGCCGCGGGCACCGCCGACTTCCCCGCTTATTTCGCGCGGCTGCGCGGTGACCCGGCCGAGATCGAGCAGGTCATCAACAGCTTTACCGTCAACGAGACCTATTTCTACCGCGAGGAGCATCAGCTGCGCGAGCTCGGCCGCGCGATGCTGCCGCTGATCGTCGCCACGCGGCGGCCGGGCGATCTCGTGCGCATCTGGTCGATGCCGTGCTCGACCGGCGAGGAGCCCTATTCGATCGCGATCTGGCTGCTCGAGAACTGGCCGATGGTCGATGCGTACAATATCGAGATCGTCGGCTCGGACATCGACACCGCCGCGCTCGCGGCGGCGCGGTCGGGCCATTACGGCGCGCGCGCGCTCACGCGCCTGCCGGCCGACGTGGTCGAGCGCTATTTCGAGCCGCCGCGCCGCCACCAGCGCCGGCTGATCGCGGACCTGCGCGAATCGGTGCGCTTCACCGCCGCCAACCTCATCGATCCCGCCTCGGTGCGCGCGCAGGGGCGCTTCGACGTCGTGTTCTGCCGCAACCTGCTGATCTATTTCGACGAGACGGCGCGGCGCGTGGCGGTGGACGCGCTGTTCGACGCGCTCAACCCCGGCGGCTTCATCTGCCTGGGGCACACCGAATCAATGAGCCGCATCTCCGATCGCTTCGAGCTTGCTCGCTTCGAGGATGCGATCGTCTATCGTCGGCCGTGATGGACGAGCTGCTCGCACAGTTCCTGATCGAGGCGCGCGACCTCGTGACGCAGGCGGGCGAGGATCTCGCCGCTCTGGGCCGCGCCCCGGACGATGCCGCGCGGATCGACAGCGCCTTCCGCGCGGTCCACACGCTCAAGGGCTCGGTCGCGATCTTCGACATGGCGCCGGCGGGGGCGATGCTCCACGCCGCCGAGGACCTGCTCGGCGACGCGCGCGCGGGACGAAGGCCGCTCGACCCCGCCGCGCTCGCCGCGCTCACCGCGTGCATCGACCAGGCCGATCGCTGGAACGACGCGATCGAGCGCGCGGGCACGCTCCCCGCCGATGCGCGCACACGCGCCGATGCGCTGATCGCCCGGCTGGGCGGCGTCGCGCCGGCCGCGCCTGCGACGACCGCCGCGCCATCGTGGCTCGCGCCCCTGCTCGCGCGTCACGCCGCCTCGGCGGAGGGGGCGGCGAGCGCGTTCGTCTACCGTCCCGATGCCGAGTGCTTCTTTCGCGGCGACGATCCGCTGGCGATCGTCGCCGCCTTGCCCGAGCTCACGGCGCTCGCGCTGGTGCCGCGCGCGGGCTGGCCACCGCTCGAGGCGATCGATCCGTTCCGCTGCGATCTTGCGCTGGAGGGGCTGAGCGGCGCGGGGGTGGATGCGGTCAGGGCGGCGTTCCGCTTCGTCGGCGCGCAGGCCGAGGTGGCCGGGCTTGCGGTCGAGGCCGATCCCGACGCGGAGACGCTCGCGCCCGCCGAGCTGCGCACCGTGCGCGTCGACGTCGCGCGGATCGATGCGCTGGCCGACGGTGTCGGCGAGCTGGTCGTCGCCGGCAACGCGCTCGCGCACCTTGCCGCGCAGGCCGCGCAGTCGGGCGACCGCTCGCTGGCGCTCGATATCCGCAACGTACAGGCGGTCATCGCGCGCGGGATAGCCGACATGAACCGCGCGGTGATGGCGGTACGGATGGTGCCGCTCGCGCAGGTCTTCCGCCGGCTGCCCCGCCTGGTGCGCGAGATCGCCGCGTCGCTCGATCGCGAGGTCGATCTGGCGGTCGCGGGCGAGACGATCGAGGTCGACAAGGCTATCGCCGACGGGCTGTTCGAGCCGCTGCTCCACCTCGTCCGCAACGCGATCGATCATGGGATCGAGCCGTCCGCGCGGCGCCTCGCGGCGGGGAAGCCGCGACGCGGCACGATCCGGCTGGAGGCGAGCCGCGCGGGCGAGCGTATCGTGATCGCGCTCTCCGACGACGGCGCCGGTATCGACGCCGATCGGGTGCGCGCGGTCGCGGTGGCGCGCGGGCTGCTCCCCGCCGATCGCGCCGAGGCGCTCGATGCGGACGCCGCCGCGGCGCTGATCTTCGCGCCCGGCTTCTCCACCGCCGCCACGGTCAGCGGCGTGTCGGGGCGCGGCGTCGGCATGGACGCGGTGCGCGCGGCGATCGAGCGGCTCGGCGGCCGCGTCGGCGTCACCAGCATCCCAGGACAGGGAACGAGCGTGCGCCTGACGCTGCCGCTCGCGGCGGTGGTGACGCGCATCCTGACCGTGCAGGTCGGCGCGGACCGCTTCGGCGTGCCTGTCGAGCGCATCCGCGAGACCGTCGCGCTCGCGGCCGACCGCATCCTTCCCGTCGGCGCCGGTCACGCCTTCGTCCTGCGCGAGCGGACGGTGCCGCTGCTCGGGCTCGCCGCGCTGCTCGATCCCGCGCACGCATTCGTGCCCGGGGCGGCGCGCGTGGTGATCGCGACGGCCGGCGCCGAGCCGGTCGGGCTGGCGGTCGACGCGATCGGCGAGCAGATCGACGCGATCGTGCGGCCGATGTCGGGGCTGCTGGCGGGCGTGCCGGGGCTTGCCGGCACGACCCTGCTCGGCGACGGCAATGTGCTGCTGATCCTCGATCTCGAGGAGCTGATCGGATGAGCGTGCGGCTCGACGGTGCGACGGTGCGGCTCGAGGGGACATGCCCGGTCGAGGATGCCGAGCCGCTGCTGGCATTGCTGCAGCAGCATGAAGGGGCGGCGGTCGACCTCGCGTCGTGTGGCCGGATCCACGCCGCCGTGCTGCAGGTGCTGCTCGCGGCCGATCGGGTGGTGCACGGCATGCCTGACGATCCGTTCCTCGCGCGCTGGGTGCTGCCGCTGCTCGCGGCGCGCGCCGCTTCCGCTCAAGCCATTGATCCTCTATGACCTTCGCCTCATCGCCGGAGACCGTCTAATGCCCGTGACCGTTCTCGTCGTCGACGACAGCAAGCTGGCGCGGATCGTGGCGGGCAAGGCGCTGGCGCAGCTCCAGCCCGAATGGCGGCGCGTCGAGGCGGGGGGTGCGGCGGATGCGCTCGCGCTGGTCGAGGCGGGCGGCATCGATCTCGCGCTGATCGACTTCAACATGCCCGACACCAACGGCCTCGATCTGGCGGCCGATCTGCGCGGCCGCTCGGCCACGATGCCGATCGCGATCATCACCGCGAACGTGCAGGACGAGGTGATCGCCCGGGCGCGCGAGGTCAACGCCACCTTCGTGCCCAAGCCGGTCACCGCCGAGGGACTGCAGGGGTTCGTCTCGGGCGCGGCGTTGCGCCTGCGCTCGCGCGGCGCATGACCCCCGACGACATCGCGCTCGGCGAGCTCGAGCGCGACGCGCTGACCGAGATCGTCAACATCGGCGTGAGCCGCGCGGCGGCGAGCCTGCGCAAGATGGTGTCGGCGCAGGTGATGCTGTCGGTCCCCTCGATCGAGGTGGTGACGCAGCGCCGCGCGGCGCGGCTGATCGGCGAGCGCGAGATCAGCCAGCTCGTCGCGGTGCGGCAGGAGTTCGAGGGCCCGTTCTCGGGGCGCGCGCTGCTGATCTTCCCCGAAAGCAACAGCCTCGAGCTCGTGCGCGCGGTGACCGGCGACGAGCTGACCGCGGACGAGGTGCGCGAGATGGAGGAGGAGGCGCTGATCGAGACCGGGAACGTCATCCTCAACAATTGTCTCGCCACGATGGCGAACATGCTGCGGCGGTCGCTGACCATGACCATCCCCACGCTGATCCGCGGCGACGGCAAGCTCCTGTTCGAGGTGCTCGATCCGGCGGCGGCGGATGGGCTGGTGCTGTTCCTCTACATCGATTTCGCCGTGCGCCAGCGCGACATACGCGGCTATATCGCGATGGTGATGGATCTGCCCTCGCTTGCCGCGGTCAAGGTGCTGCTGAACGAATTCATCGATCGCGTGGTCGGGGACGAGCGCTGAGCCCGACCGACGCCGCGACGGGTGACGACACGCCGAACGAGCGCGACCGGGCGCGGCTCGCGCTCGCGAGCTCGGCCGCCAGCGGCACATGGGAATGGGATATCGCAGGCGACCGGCTGTTCGCCGACGCCAATTTCGCGCGCCTCTACGGGATCGCGCCCGATCGCGCGGCGGATGGTGTTCCGACCGCCACCTTCTTCAGCGCGATCCACGCCGACGATCGCATCCGCATGCGCATCGCGGTGGCGGGGATGCTCGGCGGTGCGGAGCTCTTCTCCAAGGAATACCGGCTGCTGCTGCCCGACGGATCGGTGATGTGGGTGCACGGCCGCGGCCGCTGCCATTACGACGCCGACGACCGGCCGGTGCGCTTCACCGGGCTGCTGATCGACGTGAGCGAGCGCAAGCGCACCGAGGAGCGGCTGCGCGTCGCACAGTCGGCGGGCGGCGTCGGCACGTTCGAATATATCGAGGGATTCGCCACCGCGACGGTCTCGGCGCAGTTCTGCCGCCTGCTCGGGCTGCATCCCGCGAGCGTGCTGCCCGTGCCGACGATCAACCGGGTCGTGGCGCCCGGCGAGCCCGCGATCGTGCCCGTGCTCGATGCGAGGGGCGGCGGCATCGAGCCCGTCGACCGCGAGATCCGGATCGTGCGCGCGGACGACGGCGAGGTGCGCTGGATCGCGCGCCGTGGCGAGATCGTGCGCGATCCCGAAGGTTCGGGCGTGCACTTCATCGGCGTGGTCTACGACGTCACCGCCGCGCACGCGGCGCAGGAGGCGTTGCGCGAGCTCAACGACACGCTCGAGGCGCGCGTGCGGCAGGAGATCGCCGAGCGCGAACAGGCCGAGGACGCGCTGCGCCAGGCGCAGAAGATGGAGGCGGTGGGGCAGCTCACCGGCGGCATCGCGCACGATTTCAACAATCTGCTGACGATCATCATCGGCAACGTCGATACCGCGATGCGCCGGATGGGCGAGGACTGCGATCCGCGCGCGCGCCGCGCGCTGGAGAATGCGCAGAAGGGCGCCGAGCGCGCCGGCGCGCTCACGCAGCGCCTGCTCGCCTTCTCGCGCCGCCAGCCGCTCGATCCCAAGCCGACCGATATCGGGCGCCTGCTCGCGGGCATGTCCGATCTGCTGACGCGCGCGATCGGCGAGACGATCGCGATCCAGCTCGACGCGCCGCCCGGCCTGTGGCGGATCGAGGTCGACCAGCACCAGCTCGAGAACGCGATCCTCAACCTCGCGGTCAACGCGCGCGACGCGATGCCCGACGGCGGCAGCCTCACCGTGACCGCGTCGAACGTCACCGTCGTCGAAAACGCGATGCCAGCGCATCCCGGCCTGAAGGCGGGCCAGCACGTGATGATCGCGGTGGCCGATACGGGCGCGGGCATGGCGCCGGACACGGTGGCGCGCGCGTTCGAGCCGTTCTTCACCACCAAGGACGTGGGGAAGGGCACCGGGCTCGGCCTGTCGATGGTCTACGGCTTCGTCAAGCAATCGGGCGGCCACGTCGCGATCGATTCGACCGCGGGCGCGGGCACCATCATACGGCTCTATTTGCCCCGGCACGCGAGCGACCTCGCCGAGGATACGGTCGCGTCCGATCCGCGCATCGCGGACCTGGGCGGATGCGAGTCGATCCTGGTGGTGGAGGATGACGACGACGTGCGCGCCTACACGGTCGAGACGCTGCGCGAGCTCGGCTACCGCGTCGTCGAGGCGCATGACGGCCCCTCGGCGCTGCGCCTGATCGAGCGCGCCGACAGCCGCATCGAGCTGCTGCTGAGCGACGTCGTCATGCCCGCGATGTCGGGCCCCGAGCTGGCGGAGGCGGCATTGCGCCTGCAGCCGGCGCTCAAGGTGCTGTTCACCTCCGGCTATACGCGCGAGCGCATGATGCGCGGCGGCCGCCTGCGGCAGGGGGTCGAGCTGCTCTCGAAGCCGTTCACCTTCGATGCGCTGGCGACGCGCGTGCGCGATCTGCTCGACAAGGGCGCCGCGGCGTCTGACGTGTGAAGCGAAGCTGGGCGTGGCCGAAGCGGCACGCTCGATGACGCAAACACATGACCGCGCGCCGAACGATTGCACTTGGCGTCAAGCGCGAGCTAAATAGCGGGACTTTCAGGGTATGTGGCCCCAAGACGTTGCTTCCGCTTGGTCTTCGAGTGCGAATGAGCGAGGGTGGGATGATGGCTGACATGCTCTCTCTTCTTCCGGGTGTCGGCGCGGGGGCGCCGCCGCCGCCGGAATCGGGCGAGGGCGCGAAGCCTGAAAGGACGGTGCGATATGACGCAGCGATCCTCATCATCGAGGATGAGGCGATGATCGCCTGGATGCTGTCGAGCATGATCGAGGAGATGGGGTTCACAGACATCGAGATCGCGGCCAGCGCCGAGGAGGCGCGCGCGATCGCGGCGCGCGCGGCGCCCGATCTGATCGTCTCCGACATCAACCTGGGCAAGGGCGCGGACGGGATCGAGGCGGCGGCCGAGATCGGGCATGCCGGCCTGATCCCCGTGCTGTTCGTGACCGCCTATGCCGACGACGCGGTACGCTCGCGCATCGCCGATGCCGTTCCCACCGCGCAGCTCCTGCGCAAGCCGATCGAGCGCGACGTGCTGCGGCGCGCCATCTTCGCCCGACTGGGTGGGGACACCAGGCAATAAGCGGGCGATTGCCTGCCGAACCGCGGCGCCGATGATCGGTCGCGTCGTCGAGTTCGCTTGCGGGTCGCTGATCGTCGGCTTCACGCTGTTCGACGTCTTCTCGACGATCCTCGTGCCGGGCCCGAGCGCGGGGCGGTTGCGCGCCGCGGCGCGGCTGATCGGCTTCCTGCTTCCCGTGGCGCGCCGGCTGTCGCGCGGGCGACGCAGCCCCGGCACGCGGCCGGGCAACGGCTTCGCGCCGGTCCTGTTCGTGCTCGCGTCACTGACGTGGCTGCTGCTGCTTCTGCTCGGCTACACGCTCATGTTCCACGCGCTGCGCCACGCTTTCGAGCCCGCCGTCGACTTCTGGGAGACGCTCTACCTCGCGGGCTCATCGCTGCTGACGCTGGGCGTGAGCGAGGTGGACGCGCGGGGCGCGGGGCGGTGGCTGATCCTCGCCGCCGCTTTGTCGGGTTTCGGAGTGATCACCGCCACGATCAGCTTCATCATGCAGATCCAGGCGGGCCTCCATCAGCGCGAGCCGCGCGTGCTGACGCTCGTCGGCCTGGGCGGGCGGCCGCCGTCGGGAATAGCGCTGCTCGAAACCTACGCGCGGCTTGGGATCATCGCGGAACTGCCGGGCTTCTTCCGCGAATGGCGCGACTGGGCGGCGAACCTGCTGCACAGCCACGCATCCTATCCCGTGCTCGCCTATTTCCACTCGGTCGATGCCGAAAGCGATTGGCTCGCCTCGCTCGAGGCGGTGCTCGACGCGGCCACGTTGCTGATCGCGTTGACCGAAGACACAGCGGTCGGCGCGGCGACGCTGATGCATCGCTCGGGCTCGCGCACCGCCGCCGCATTGTGCTCGGTGTTCCAACTCGACGCCGTCATCTCGGGCGATCCGGACGAGGACACGTCCACCCTGCTGCGCGAGCGGCTGGCTGGTGCGGGCTATACGCTGCGCCAGAACGAAGCCTGGTCGGCGGCGCAGCTGACCGAACTCCGCCGCGATTACGCGCCGCGCATCAAGGCGCTCTCGCGCCACCTCGGCGCCGATCGCACGCGGCTCATGCCGCGGCGGCGGTAGCGACGCGCGCGCTCAGTCTCACCTGGCGCGGCGGTAGGGGGTGAAGTCGCCGAAGGCGCAGCTCCCCGCCGGAACCGACGGCGGCCGCGTCACCAGCTCGGCGATGTCGCCCCGGCAAAGCTGCGTCCCTGGGGTGCGCGTGACGACGATCGTGTCGTCGCGCAGCTCGGGGCAGCCGCCCGCGAAGCGGTTGACGTAGAGCGTGCCCCCGCTGTGATAGACCATTGCCAGCCGATCGATCTTGGTCGAATCGTCGCCGGGGCGCAGCGGGATGCATTGCACCGGCGGCCCGGCGGTGCGCCCGGCGAGCAGTTTGGCGAGCTTGGCCTCGGGATCGTCGGGGGCCGCGGCAAGCGGCGCGGCGATGGCGGCGGCGAACGCGACGGCGCGGATCAGGACGTGCATTGGGGTCTCCTCGCGCGCTCAACGCGCGGCGCCGCCCCGCGTGCCATGTATCAGCCTCTGAACGCGTCCTTTTCCGCGCGGCGGCGGGCAAGCTCGTCGGCACCCCCCGCGCGCATGAAGGGGTTGGTCGCGCGCTCGAGCGCGATCGTCGTCGGCACCGTCGCCTGGCCCTGCGCGCGCGCCGCATCGACCTCGATCATGCGCCTGATGATCGCCGCATTGTCCGGCTCCACGAAGCGCGCATAGCGCCCGTTCGCCTGGGTGTATTCGTGCGCGCAATAGACCCGCGTCGCGGGCGGCAGCGCGCCCAGCCGTTCCATATTGTCCCACATCTGCGTGGGCGTGCCCTCGAACAGCCGGCCGCAGCCCATCGCGAACAGCGTGTCGCCGACGAAAGCCACGTCCGCACGCGGCAGATGATAGGCGATGTGGCCCGCGGTATGCGCCGGCACCTCGAGCACGACGCCGGCAACCATGCCCAGATGCACGCGGTCGCCCTCCCGCACCAGCCGGTCGAGCGTCGGGATCCTGGCCGCCTCGGCGGCGGGGCCCGTGATCTTGCAGCCGGTCGCGGCCTTGATGCCCGCGTTGCCGCCGACATGATCGGCATGCCAGTGCGTGTTCCAGATCTGGCTGATCGGCCAGCCGCGCCGTGCGGATTCGGCGAGCACCGGCGCCGCCTCGGCCGGATCGACCACCACCGTCTCTCCGGTGGCGGGATCATGCGCCATCCAGATATAGTTGTCGGTCAGCGCGGGGATGCGCACGATCTCGATGCCCATCACCATGTGCCGGTATTCGGCATCGACGCCCACGGTTCGGCGGGGTCGAGCGCGTGCTCCTGGAGCAACTCGATCGAGATGTTGTCGGGCGTGCGCACGAACGCCATGCGCCCGTCGCGCGGCGGCCGGTTGATCGGCACGCCCGCCTCCATCAGCCGCCGGCAGGTCGCGTAGATATCGTCGACGCGGTAGGCGAGATGGCCGAAATTGCGCCCCTCGCCATAGCCCGCCTCGTCCCAATTGTGCGTGAGCTCGACCTGCGCGGCCTCGTCGCCGGGGGCCGCCAGGAAGATCAGCGTGAAGCGGCCGCGCTCGTTCTCGATCCGCCGGACCTCCTTCAGGCCGAGCAGCGCGAAGAAGCGGAGCGTCGCCTCCGGATCGGACACGCGGATCATGGTGTGGAGGTATTTCATCGATGCCTATCCTGCCAGCAACCGTCGCGCGGCGCGAGATCAATCATGGTTGCGCGAGCGCCGCCGCCGCCGCCTTGCCCTCGGGCTGGCCGGGGGCGAGCTGTGCGGCGTGCGTCCAGGCGGCGCGCGCGGCGGTGATGTCGCCCTTGGCCGCGGCGATGTTGCCGGCCTCCAGCGACACCGACGGATCGTCCGCGGCGAGGCCCTGGGCGCGCGCGATGTCGCTGGCGGCGCGCGGCAGATCGTTGTTCCGGCGCGCGAGCGTGGCCGACAGCAGCCACGCGAACGGATCCTTGGGCACCAGAACCAGCGCCTTGTCGAGATCGGCGCGCCCCAGCGTCATGTCGCCGAGCGCGACGTCAGCGCGGGCGCGATCGATCCACGCCTCGCCGCGCATCGGATCGGACAATGTCGGCAGCGCCAGCGCGCGATCGAGATAGTCGCGCGCATGGCCCGGATCGTCACCCGCCAGCGCGGCGTTGCCCGCCTGGGTCCACAAGCTGGCGGCGCGCCCATCGCGGCGCAGCTCGGCCTCGCGCGCCGCCTGCTCGAACGTCAGCGACGCGGGCTCCCACCGCTCGACCGCGACGAAGGCGAGGCCGAGGCACTGGTGCGCGGGCACGTCCGCGCTGCGCTGCGCCCACGAATCGGCCTGGTCGACCGCCGCCTTGGGATCCTGCGCGATCAGCTTGACGCACGCATCGAAGCGCGCGGCATCCCCGCCCGGCAGGTCGGCGAGCGGAAGCGCGGTCGCGAGCAGGAACAGCGGGATCATGGCGTCTCGGGCAGCGCGGCGACGGTCGCGCACAGCAGGTGCAGGTCCTGTGCGCGCGACAGACGGTGATCGCCCCCCTTGACCAGGATCGTCTGCACGTCGGCTGAACGCAGCGCGCGGCCGAGGCGGAACGCGATCGACGGCGGCACGTCGGTGTCCTCCAGCCCGTGCAGCAGCCGCACCGGGCATTCCACCGCGATCTCGCGCCCGAGCAGCAGATTGTCCTGCGCGCTGCGCCAGAAAGCGAGCGTGATCACCTCGGGCGTCGCATGATGCGGCGATTCGTGCGCGATCAGCCCGTCGGCGGCGAGCATTGCGCGCGCATCGTCGTCGAAGTCCCAGTCGGTGAAGTCCGGCGCGGCGGCGACGCCGATCAAAGCCGTCACGCGCCCGGGCCGCAGCAGCGCGATCAGCAGCATCAGCCAGCCGCCCATCGACGATCCCACCAGCAGCAGCGGCCCGTGGGTGAGCGTGTCGATCGCGGCGAGCGCATCGTCGCGCCAGTCCGCGAGCGTCGCCGCGCCGAACACGCCCTCGCTCGCGCCGCAGCCGCGATAGTCGAGCCGCAGCATCGCGCGGCCGCGCTCCCCCGCCCAGGCGTCGAGCGCGGTCGCCTTGCCGCCGCTCATGTC
>CAXUGZ010000018.1:0-13141 GCA_964250685.1 uncultured Sphingomonadaceae bacterium | reverse complement strand
CGCTGTCGGGCAGCCTCGCCAAGCAGGTGTTCGAGATCATGCTGGAGACGGGCGACGATCCGGCAACGATCGTCGAGCAACGCGGCCTTAGGCAGACCAGCGACACCGGCGCGATCGAGGCCGAGATCGCCCGGGTGATCGCCGCCAATCCCGACAAGGTCGCCGATTACCGCGGCGGCAAGGACAAATTGTTCGGCTTCTTCGTCGGCCAGACGATGCGCGCGATGGGGGGCAAGGCGAACCCGGCGGTGGTGAACGATCTGCTCAGGAAGGCGCTGGCGTGATCCCTGGCGCGCGTCTGCTCGGCGGCGCGCTGCTTCTGACGTTGCCGGCGCAGGCGATTTCGGCGCCGCAGCACGCGCCCGTCTACGCCGTGGTGCGGATCGGATCGGGGATTAGCGACGACGAGATCGTCGGGCAGAAGCGCGCGGGGCTGATGTGCCTGCCGAACGGCTCGATCCGCTGGTCGGACGTAACTGTGGGGACGAGCATGGACCAGCGCGAGATCGTGCAGGACGTGCTCGAGGACGAGGGCGTGGCGGTGACCCCGCTGGGCGAGTTGGTCGCTAGCAACAGCGCGGGACGCGTGCTGCGGCTGCGCGGATCGGTGCGGTCGGCCTCGTTCAGCCTGTGCGCGCGGCACTGGGGCACGGGCGACGCGCGCGCGCTCAGCGGCGACGCGCAGCTCGAGATCGAGTGGCGTGCCGAGAGCCGCGACGATGCGGCCGTCGAGCAGCGCCACGTCTCGACGATCACGCGGCGCGCGGACGGTGCGCACGCCGCTCCGCTGGGCACGATCTATCGCGCCTTGCTCAAGGACGCCGCACGCGATCTCGCGCATTGGCTCGTCGCGCCTCCGGAGCCTTGATCCTCAAGAGGTGATGTCGCGGTCCTGGCGGTGATTGGTGCCGCCCGTGCCGCTGGTGCCGCCCTCGCTGCCGGGGCTGTCCTCGACGCCCTCGCGGCCGGGCTCGCTGGCCGGGGAGACCTGCTCGGGCGAGTCGGCGGGGCCGTCGGGGATCGAATCGGGGTGTGCGTCGGGGTGGCTGGCCATGGTCGCTCTCCTGGAACCGGGCAGCATCAACGATCGCGCGCCGCCATGGCTCCGCCCGCTATCCGCATGCGCCGGCCGGCCGGCTACGGCAGGCCGCGCTCGGTCTGCCGTCTTGATCCTTACGCAAATCATGGTTAAGCCGCGTGTGTATAGACAGACCGTTCGGCGCCGTTTTACGTGTGACCCGCCAGATGCGGAGGCGGCTCGAGTCCGGGGTGGCAAGCGTCTGTAAACATGAGCGTATCAGCTTCACCTTCGCTCGTCTCGATGCGGTCGCGTGCGTGTCCCGTCAATACTGGAAAGGATCTTCGATATGGCAGGCGAATCGCTGAACAACGCACCCGTGAACATCCTTCGCCAGGCGCTGGGCGGGCATGGACACGACACTCGCGGGCTCGAGGCGGGGGCGATGCCGGGAATGGGTTATGGCCGGTACGGCCGGATGTTCAGCTTCTCGGGCCGGCCGCTCGCCGACGAGGTGCTGCAGGACATCGCCGCCGCGATGGTCAAGGTTGATATCAGCCCGCCGATCACCGACCCCGAGCCGGTCGACGAAAACCCCACCATCCCCGCCGGCTACACCTATTTCGGGCAGCTCGTCGATCACGACATCACCTTCGATCCCTCGCCGATCAGCGTCGACCGGATGGATGTCGCGGCGATGGAGGATTACCGGACGCCCGCGCTCGACCTCGACTGCCTTTACGGGCGCGGGCCGGACGATCAGCCC
This sequence comes from uncultured Sphingomonadaceae bacterium, assembly GCA_964250685.1. Lineage (GTDB taxonomy): Bacteria > Pseudomonadota > Alphaproteobacteria > Sphingomonadales > Sphingomonadaceae > Sphingomonas_I. Next base: position 11,357 of record CAXUGZ010000018.1, on the reverse strand, counting down.
TACATGTACCGCGAGGACGGGCTCAGGCTGCGCGAGGGCGCGAAGCTGACCGCGGGCCACGGCCCGGCGGTGCACGACGTGCCGCGTATCCCGCCCGACCCCGACGATCAGGGCAAGGCGCAGCGCGCCATCATCGGCGACAAGCGCAACGACGAGAACCGCATCGTCGCGCAGCTGCAGTCGGCGATGATCCGCCTGCACAACAAGGTCGTGATGGACGAGGACATCGTCGCGGCGTTCGGCGGCGACTTCGGCGACGGCCCGAGCCGCTTCCGCGCGACGGTGAACTGCGTGCGCTGGCATTATCAATGGCTGGTCGTCCATGATTATCTCGACCGCCGCGTGCTGGCGCCGGGCACGATCGCCAAGGTGCTGGGCGCGACCGACACGCCGAACCTGCGCTTCTACGGCAAGACCGACGCCAAGTTCGCCTATATCCCGGTCGAGTTCGCCGGCGCGGCGTACCGCTTCGGGCATTCGATGGTGCGCCCCGGCTATTCGGTCAACGCCGACGTGCTGAAGAGCGCGCCCAATGCGGTCGCGGCGGGCGCCGGGCAGGACGGCCGGATCCCGATCTTCAGCCGAGGCGGAGATCCGACGCAGAACCTCAACGGCTTCGGCATGGCCATGCCGGACAATTGGGGGATCGACTGGTCGTTCTTCCTGCCCGTGCCGCGCGGCGCCAACGACGCCGGGTTCAAGCTCCCGCAGCCGTCCTATCGCATCGACGCGGTGCTGGTCGCGCCGCTCGCAGACCTGCCCGAATTCGTGAACGAGACCGAGGCCAAGTTCCGCGCGCTCGCCTATCGCAACCTTCGCCGTGGCACGAACGTGCTGTCGCTCCCCTCGGGCGAGCAGGTGGCCAAGGCGCTTGGCGTGGCGCCGCTGACGCCCGCGCAACTGTGGCAGGGGTTCGGATCGGGCAAGCCTTTCCCGCCCGCGCTGCCGCAGGACGATCAGCAGACCGTGACCCAGATCCTCAACCGGCGCGGCGCGGTGTGGAGCAAATGGTCGCAGCAGCTCAACGGCAATACCCCGCTCTGGTATTACATCCTGCGCGAAGCCGAGCTGCTCGGCATCGAGCGGCAGCCGGCGGACGACCATATCGCCTTCGGCGGCCAGCATCTGGGCCCGGTCGGCAGCACTTTGCTCGCCGAGACCTTCGTCGGACTGCTCGCGCGCGACGAGAATTCGTACCTCAACCGCTGGCCGGGCTTCCAGCCCATCCTCCCCAAGCGCGGCAGCACGTTCGACCTCGCCGACCTGCTCGCCTTCGCCTATAGCTGAGCGCCGTTCCTGCGGGAGGGAGGGCGCCATGGACGACCGCTTTGATCTGGCGCGCTTCGTGGCCGCGCAGGAGGGGCAATACGAGGCCGCGCTCGCCGAGATCGCGCGCGGCCGCAAGCGCAGCCACTGGATGTGGTTCGTCTTCCCCCAGCTTGCGGGGCTCGGCCGCAGCGCGATGGCGCAGCATTACGCGATCCGATCGCTCGACGAGGCGCGCGCCTATCACGACCATCGCGTGCTGGGGCCGCGGCTGCGTGCGTGCGTGGCGGCGCTGCAGGGGCTGGGCCAGACCAGCGCGGAGGCGGTGTTCGGATCGGTGGATGCGCTCAAGCTGCGCTCCTCGCTCACGCTGTTCGCGGCGGCGGCGGGAGCCGATCGCCTGTTCGCCGAGGCGCTGGAACGCTGGTTTGAACACCCCGACCAGGCGACGCTCGACCTGCTGGCGGGCCAATCCGCCTCGGAATAGGCGTAACGGCCTTCATCGGTTGGCCCCGCGCGTCGCGAAGTCGTACGCCGCGCCCGGCTCGGCGGCGACGAAGCGGTCGTGCGCCATCCCCGCGGCGGCCATCGCCTCGGCGAGCGCGGCGGCGGGCGCGGCGCGGCCCTCGTCGGTGAGGCGAAACGTGCCCCAGTGGATGCCGAGCGCGCGGCGCGCGCCAGTGTCGCGCGCGATCGCGACCGCCTCGGCCGGATCGACGTGCTGCGCCGACATGAACCAGCGCGGCGCATAGGCGCCGATCGGGATCAGCGCGACTTCCGGACGGCCGTAGCGCGCGCGCATCGCGCGGAAGATCGCGCCGTCGCCATAGCCCGTATCGCCGGCGAAGTAGATCGAGCCCGCCGCCGTCTCCAGCCAATGCCCGCCCCACAGGGCCATGCGCCGGTCGCCGAGCCCGCGCGCCGACCAATGGTTGGCACGCACGATGTGCGCGCGCGCGCCGCCGCCAAGCGCGATCGTGTCGCCCCAATCGCCCGCCGCGACGCGCGCCTCCGGCACCGCGCGGCGTACGATCGCATCGTTGCCGAGCGGGGTAGCGATCAGCGGCGCGTGCGCGGCGTGCAGCCGCCGCAGCGTCGCCACGTCGAGATGATCGTAATGGTTGTGCGAGAGCAGCACCGCGTCGATCGGGGGCAGCGCCGCGAAGTCGATCCCGGGCGCGGTCACGCGCTTCGGCCCGGCGAAGCTGAACGGGCTCGCGCGCGCGGACCAGACCGGATCGGTCAGGATGTTGAGCCCCGCCGCCTGGATCAGCAGCGTGGCATGGCCGACATGGGTGATCCTGAGACCCGCGACGCGCGTCGCGGGCGTCGCCGGGACGACCGGGGGCGCGGCGTCCCAGCGCACCGCTTCGCCCGCCCGCTTCCAGCGCAGCACGTCGCCGAACGAGCGGTCGGTCGCGGGCTGGCCGGGATTGAAGAACCGCACCCCGTCGAAATGATCGCTCGGCGGCCCCTGGTAATAACGGTTGGCGGTCACTCGGGGGGCATGATCTTGTCGAGCGTGATCGGCAGGTCGCGGATGCGCTTGCCGGTGGCGTTGTAGACCGCGTTGGCGACCGCCGCGCCGACCCCGGTGATGCCGATCTCACCGATCCCGCGCGCGCCCATCGGGCTGTGCGGATCGGGGATGTCGGTCCAGATCACGTCGATCTCGGGCACGTCCAGGTGCACGGGCACATGATATTCGGCGAGGCTCGGGTTCATGATCCGCCCGCACCGTTCGTCGAACAACGTCTCCTCGGTCAGCGCGAGGCCCAGCCCCATGATGATGCCGCCTTTGAACTGGCTCGCCGCGGTCTTGGCATTGAGGATGCGCCCGCAATCGAACGATCCCAAGAAGCGCGTCACCCGCGTCTCGCCCGTGACTGCGCTCACCTTGACCTCGCAGAATTGCGCACCGGTCGAATGCATCGAGTAGCGCTGCACCTCGAGCGGCGCCGGCGCGGTCGCCTCGCACGCCAGTTCGTCGCGCCGCGCGCGCGCGAGGATGGAGACGTAGCTCTCGGCTCGGTCGGGCTCGCCGATCCTGCACAGCGCGCCGTCGCGCGCCTCCACCTCGTCCGGCTTGAGGCCCGCCAGCGGCGAATCGTTGCCCGCGAGCTTGAGCAGCGCCTTCACCAGCTCCTCGTGCGCGGCGATGATCGCCGCGCCGATCGACGCGGTCTGCGACGATCCGCCCGCCAGCGTGCCCGCCGGCAGATCGGTGTCGCCATATTCGAAGGCGACGCGGTCGAGCGGTAGCGCCAGCCGCTCGGCCAAATGCTGCGCCTGGACGGTTGCGGTGCCCATGCCCATTTCGTGGCTCGCCATCTGCGCCACCGCGCGCCCGTCCGCGGTGAGGCGGATGCGCGCCGCGCCGCCGGCCCGGCGGTAATAGGGGTAGGTGGCGGTGGCGACGCCCATGCCGATGAGCCATTCCCCCTCGCGCCGCGCGCGCGGCGTGGCCGAGCGCCTGTCCCAGCCGAAGCGCTCGGCGCCCGTCCGATAGGCCTCGACCAAATTGTTCGAGGAGAATTCGCGGCCGCTGGTCGGATCTTGCGCGGGGTCGAGCCTGCGCCGGAGCTCGACCGGATCGAGCGCCATCGCCTCGGCCAGCTCGTCGAGCGCGCATTCGAGCGCGAAGCTGCCGACCGATTCGCCCGGCGCGCGCATGAAGGTGTTGGCGAGCATGTCGAGATCGGTCACCTGCTGCGCGATCTTGAACGTCTCCGCCGCGTAGAGATGGCGCGCGGGGAAGCTGAACTGTTCGGGCATGGTGTTGTGCGCGGTCTTGGGGACGATGCCGGTGTGGATCAGCGCCGCGAGCGTGCCGTCCGCCCTGGCGCCGAGCGCGACGCGCTGCTCGGTGAGCGTGCGCCCGCCGACGATGCGGAACACGCCCTCGCGCGACAGCACGACGCGCACCGGACGCCCGGCGAGGCGCGACGCGGCGGCGGCGAGCACATGGTGTTCCCACAGGCATTTGCCGCCGAACCCGCCCCCGACATAGGGCGAGATCACGCGCACCTGCGCTTCCGCGATCCCGAACACCTGCGCGATCGTCCACGCACTCGAGTTCACGAGCTGCGAGGCGTCGTGGATGGTCAGCCTGTCGCCCTCCCACAGCAAGGTCGCGGCGTGCAGCTCGATCGCATTGTGGTTGTGGCGCGGCGTCGTGTAGGTCAGGTCGACCTTGAACGCGGCCTCCGCCAGCGCCGCCTCGGCATCACCGATCGCGATCACGTTTGGCTGGCCCATGATCGTGTCGGGCTGATAGGCGTTGGCCCTGGCGGCATCGAACGCGGTGAGCGCCGGCTTCTGCTCGTAGGTGACGCGGATCAGCGACGTTGCGTGATCGGCCTGTTCCTGCGTGTCGGCGAGCACCACCGCGATCGGCTGGCCGTTCCAGTGAACCTCGTCGTCCTGCATGATCGGCAGGTCGCTCGGCCCCGCCGCCTTGGGCGCGGTCATGAACACGGGCATCGGCGCCATCGGCGGCGCGTTGCGGTGCGTCATCACCAGCACCACGCCGGGTGCGGCCTCCGCCTCGCCGATGTCGAGCGTGGCGATCCGCCCGCGCGCGATCGTGCTGTAGGCGAGCGCGGCATAGACCATGTTGTCGAGCGGCACCTCGGCGGCGAAGCACGCCTTGCCCTGTACCTTGAGCGGGCCGTCGATCCGCGACACCGGCTGGCCGAGCTGGCCATGCTTGAGCCGCAGCGGATCGGGCGTGCCGCCGGGCAGCCAGCGTTCGGGCGCGATCTGGAGCGCGGTCTGCATCGCCGCCTGCGCGGCGTCGGTAACGATGCTCATGCCGCACCTCCGGCGAGTTCGCCGAGCGTTGCGACGATCGTCCGCTCGGCCAGCCCGATCTTGAAGCGATTGTCGCGCAGGCCCGCGGCATCGGCCAGCTCGGCCGCGGCCGCCGCGCGGAAGGCGCCTTCGGTCGCGGGTCCGCCGCGCAATGCCTCCTCCGCCCGCCACGCGCGCCACGGCTTGTGCGCGACCCCGCCGAGTGCGAGCCGCACGTCACGGATCGTGCCGTCGTCGGCGAGATCGAGCGCGGCGGCGACCGACACCAGGGCGAAGGCGTAGCTCGCGCGATCGCGCACCTTGCGATAGGCCGAGCGCGCGGCGAAGGGAGAGGGTGGCAGCTCGACCGCGGTGATCAGCTCGCCTGCGGCCAGCACCGTCTCGATCTCCGGCCGGCCGCCGGGCAGGCGATGGAGCTCGACCAGCGGCACCGTCCGCGCGCCTGCCGGTCCTTCGACGTGGACGATCGCGTCGAGCGCGGCCAGCGCGACGCACATGTCGGAGGGGTGCGTCGCGACGCAGGCGGGCGACGCGCCGAGGATCGCGTGGATGCGGTTGAAGCCGTCGATCGCGTCGCAGCCGGCGCCGGGCGTGCGCTTGTTGCAGCGCGCCGCATCGTCGTAGAAATAATAACAGCGGGTGCGCTGCAGGATGTTGCCGCCGACCGTCGCCATGTTGCGGATCTGCGCGCTCGCGCCGGCGAGGATCGCGCGCGCGAGCAGAGGATAAAGCGTGCGCACCGTCCGGTCGGCGGCGACCGCGCTGTTGGTCGCCCCGGCGCCGATCACCAGCCCGCCATCGGCGCGCGCCGCGATCGCGCGCGGCAGCCCGGTCACATCGACCAGAGCCGCCGGCCGCTCGATCGTCTCGCGCATCAGATCGACCAAATTGGTGCCGCCGCCGAGATACTTGGCCGATCGCGTCGCGGCGGCGAGGCGCACCGCCTCGGCGGGGTCGGCGGCGCGCGCATAGCTGAACTCGATCATTCCGCCGGCTCCGTCACGAAGGTCTCGCGGATCGCGTCGACGATGCCGTTATACGCGCCGCAGCGGCACAGATTGCCGCTCATCCGCTCGCGCAGCTCGTCGTGCGTCAGCGCGACCGTCTCGGCGGAGAGATCGTCGGTCACCGCGCTCGGAAGCCCGCGCGCCGCCTCCGCCGCCATGGCGATCGCCGAGCAGATCTGGCCCGGCGTGCAATAGCCGCACTGGAAGCCGTCATGCTCCACGAAGGCGCGCTGCAGCGGATGCAGGCCGTCCTCATCGGCCAGCCCCTCGACCGTGACGATCGCGCGATCTTGGTATTGCACCGCGAGCGCGAGGCACGAATTGATCCGCTCGCCATCGACCAGCACGGTGCACGCGCCGCACGCACCCTGGTTGCAGCCCTTCTTGGTGCCCGGCAGCGCGAGATGATCGCGCAGCAGATCGAGCAGCGAAGTGCGGATGTCGACCGCGATGTCGATGCTCCGTTGGTTGATCGTGAACCGCATGCGGGTTCCTTTGCCGGAAGGAGCGGCGGGAGCATCGTCGCCTCCACGCCGCCATTGTGAAGCGTTGGAGGCGCCCTCGGGTTCCGGCCGCTCCATCCTTCGGTGTACGAAGGCCGGCTCCGGCCCGGCGAGGCCGAGGGGTTCTCCTGCGACATTCCCCTACCCGAGAAAAGCCGATGGCCAAAGGGTACATGCCGGTGGCTTGGCGGCAAGGTTTGACATGTACGTCGTGGCGGCGTACATCTATGTCAACCAAGGAGGCTATCATGCTGGCATTTGGCGATCGCGTGAGCGAAGTGGACGAGCGGAGCAGCGAGCGGATGAACTTCCGCACCAAGCCCCGCATCAAGGAGGCGATCCAACGCGCGGCGGCGTTGTCGGGAGTGGATGATTCGGTGTTCACGATGAACGCCGCCTACCGGTCCGCGATGGAGACCATTGCCGCGCATGAGCGGACGCTTCTGCAACCGGTCGATCACGCCGCCTTCTTTATGGCGTTGGATACCCCGCCCGCGCCGACCGACAAGCTGCGTGCGGCGTTTGCCCGGCACAAAGAGACGATCGCGACGGCGTGACGTCTCGCGACGACGGCAGACCTCGCATTGAGCCGCTCGATCCTGCCAAGCACGATCGGGCGGCTTTTTCCTGCGGTGTCGAGCGGGTAGACAATTATTTCAAGAAGACGGCCAACAAGCTCGCCAGGGCGGACAATGTTCGTGTCTGGGTGATGGTCTCGCCGGACGACGTCCTTATCGGCTTCTACGCGATCAACGCACATGCCGTCGATTACGCCGATCTGCCCGACAAGTTCGCTAAATCCGGCCCCGGGCGCGGTAATATCCCGGCTGCCTATGTATCGATGATCGGCGTCGACACGCAGTTCGCCGGCCAAGGCTATGGCGGCGACCTGCTGATCGACGCCCTCAACCGGATCGCACGAGCGGCGGACAATATGGGTATCGCCGTCGTGATGCTTGATGTGCTGGAGTGCGGGAATGCCGGCCTGGTCGAGAAGCGGCTTAAGCTTTACACGTCCTATGGCTTTGCGCCGCTTCCCTCAAACCCGCTTCGGTTGTTCCTCCCGCTCGCTATCGTGCGCGCGCTGCTCGCGGAATAAGGGCGAGGAGAAATGCTGACCGTTGCGCGTAGGGTCGCGCTCAGGTGTATCAAACGGCGTGGCTCCCCGGGCCGGATTCGAACCAGCGACCATTCGATTAACAGTCGAACGCTCTACCACTGAGCTACCGGGGATCGGACCCGAAGGGCCATTCGCAGGGCGCGGCCTATAGCAGCGCGGCTTCGCCGAAGACAAGCGCCCGCGTCAGATCGCGAACTGCTCCATCGCGATGCGGTCGTCGAGCGCGTGCTCGGGATCGAACAGCAAGGTGAGCGGATTGGCGCGGTCGACGGTCACCTCCACCGTCGCCACGTCGCGCACCTCGCGCTGGTCGGCGACCGCGCTCACCGGGCGCTTGACCGGATCGAGCACGCGGAAGCGGAAGCGCGTGCGATCGGGCAGGATCGCGCCGCGCCAGCGGCGCGGGCGGAACGGGCTGATCGGGGTGAGCGCCACCAACGCTGATTCGAGCGGCAGGATCGGCCCGTGCGCGGAGAGGTTGTACGCGGTCGAGCCCGCGGGGGTCGCCACCAGCACCCCGTCGCACACCAATTCGGGCAGCACGACGCGCGCATCGACGCTGACCTCGATCCCCGCGGTCTGGCGCGTTTCGCGCAGCAGCGAGACCTCGTTGATCGCGGTCATCGTCTCGGTCCGCCCGTCGACGGTGAGCACGTCCATGCGCAGCGGCGTGACGCGGATCTGCTTGGCGGCGCGCACGCGGCTTTCGAGCAGGTCGGCGCTCCACTCGTTCATCAGGAAGCCGACGGTGCCGAGGTTCATGCCGAACACCGGCAGCGCGCGGTGGCGATCGAGCATCGCGTGCAGCGTCTGGAGGAGGAAGCCGTCGCCGCCGAGCGCGACCACCGCATCGGCCTCCTTGGCGGACACCCATTCGTAGCGCCGCTTGAGCTCGGCGGCGGCGGTCTGCGCGGCGGGGGCGGGGGAGGCGGCGAGCGCCAGCCGGCGCTCCACGTTCATCCGCCCGTGACGCTCATGTGGCGCGCCACCGCCGGCGCCGCGCCCGCCTGCCCGATCGCGAACGAATGGCGCAGCGGCTTGATCGCCATCGCCCGGTCGAGCGCCTCGTCGAGCGCGCGCCGGCCGCCCGTGCGCAGCGCCGCGCGCAGATCGACGTGGTCCTCCTGCCCCAGGCACAGATAGAGCCTGCCCTCGGCGGTCAGGCGCACGCGGTTGCAGCCCGCGCAGAAATTCTCGGTGAGCGGCGTGATCAGGCCGAGCCGCAGCCCCAGTTCCGCGACGCGGAAATAGCGCGCGGGGCCGCCGGTGCGCTCGGCGATCGGCAACAGCGTGAAGCGCTCCTCCAGCAGGCGGCGCACCGCGTCGAGCGGCAGATAGCGGTCGGTCCGGTCCTCCTCGACCGCGCCGAGCGGCATCGTCTCGATCAGCGTGAGGGCGTGCCCCGCGGCGGCGCACCGGCGCAGCATCGGCACGATCTCGTCCTCGTTGAGGTCCTTGAGCGCGACCATGTTGATCTTGACCGCGAGCCCCGCAGCGCGCGCGGCGGCGATCCCGTGGAGCACCTGTGCCAGGTCGCCGGTGCGCGTGATGTGGCGGAAGCGCGCAGGATCGAGGCTGTCGAGGCTGACGTTGACGCGCCGCACCCCCGCCGCGACCAACGCCTCGGCATGCTCGGCCAGGCGCACGCCGTTGGTGGTGAGGGTCAGCTCGTCGAGATCGCCGGTGACGATGCGGCGCCCGATGCGCCCCGCGAGATCGGTCAGCCCGCGGCGCACCAGCGGCTCGCCGCCCGTCAGCCGGATGCGCTTCACCCCGCGCGCGATGAAGGCGTCGGCGATCTCGGCGATCTCCTCGATGCTCAGCAGCGCCGCGCGCGGCAGGAAGGTCATCGCCTCGGCCATGCAATAGCGGCAGCGCAGGTCACAGCGATCGGTCACCGAGATGCGCAGATAGCTGATCCGCCGGCCGAAGCCGTCGATCAGCGGTGCTGGCGCGGCCTCGATCATGGCGACCTAGCTAGGGCTGGCGGGGGGCGGCGGCAAGGGGCGGGCGCCGGCTTGCCTCGGGCAGCGGGAGCCGCCAGTGTCGCCGCCGTGGCTGACCCGTGGCGCTTCTGGATCGATCGGGGGGGCACCTTCACCGATATCGTCGCGGTCCGCCCCGACGGCGTCCTCGCCACGCTCAAGCTGCTGTCGGAGGATCCCGCGCGCTACGACGATGCCGCGGTCGCGGGCATCCGCGCGCTCACCGGCGCGGGCGCGGGGCCGCTGCCGCCGCTCGAGCTGCGCATCGGCACCACCATCGCCACCAACGCGCTGCTCGAGCGCACGGGCGAGCCGACGCTGCTGGCGATCACGCGCGGCTTCGGCGATGCGCTGGCGATCGGCTATCAGGAGCGGCCCGATCTGTTCGCGCGCGCGATCGTCAGGCCGCCGCCGCTCTACGCGCGCGCGGTCGAGATTGACGAGCGGATCGGCGCCAACGGCGCGGTGCTGCGCCCGCTCGACGCGGCGCGGGCGCGCGCCGCGCTGGGGCAAGCTTATGCCGACGGGCTGCGCGCGATCGCGATCGTGCTGGTGCACGGCTATCGCCACATCGCGCACGAGCGGGCGCTGGCCGCGATCGCGCGCGAACTGGGGTTCACCCAGATATCGGTGAGCCACCAGGTCGCAGCGTCGATCCGGCTGATCGGGCGCGGCGACACGACGGTGGCGGACGCCTACCTCTCGCCCGTGCTGCGGCGCTACGTCGCCGAACTCGCGGCCGCACTGGGCGATGCCGCGCGCCCGTTGTTCATGCAGTCGAGCGGGGGGCTTGCCGACGGTGCGGGGTTCCAGGGCAGGGACGCGATCCTCTCGGGTCCTGCCGGGGGCATCGTCGGCATGGCGCGCACCGCGGCGGCGGCGGGGCTCGATCGCGTGATCGGCTTCGACATGGGGGGCACCTCCACCGACGTGTCGCATTATGCCGGCGCGTATGAGCGCGACAGCGAGACGGTCGTGGCGGGCGCGCGCATCCGCGCACCGATGATGCGCATCCACACCGTCGCGGCGGGCGGCGGATCGGTGTGCGCGTTCCGCGGCGGGCGGTTCACCGTCGGCCCCGCCTCGGCCGGCGCGGTGCCGGGCCCCGCCTGCTACCGGCGCGGCGGGCCGCTGACGGTCACCGATTGCAACGTGATGCTCGGCAAGCTCCAGCCGGCGCACTTCCCGCGCCCGTTCGGACCCGGAGGGGACCAGCCGCTCGACCCGGCGGCGGTAGCGGCGCGCTTCGCCGAGCTGGCGGCGGCGATGGCGGCCGAGGGCCTGCCACCGCGCGCGCCCGAGGCGGCGGCGGAGGGCTTCGTCGCGATCGCGGTCGCCAACATGGCCAATGCGATCAAGCAGGTCTCGGTCCAGCGCGGGCACGACGTGACGCGCTACACGCTCGCCTGCTTCGGCGGCGCGGGCGGGCAGCATGCCTGCCTGGTGGCGGACGCGCTGGCGATGGAGCGCGTGATGATCCATCCGCTGGCCGGCGTGCTCTCCGCCTACGGCATGGGGCTGGCCGATCGCGCGGTGATGCGCGAGGAGACCTTGGGCGCCCCCATCGACGCGTCGCTGGAGGAGGCGCGCAGCCGCCTGGTCGAGGCGACGACGCGGCTGCTGCACGAACAGGGCGTGACCGGCGCGATCGCGCACCGCGTCA
>CAXUGZ010000017.1:2408-13270 GCA_964250685.1 uncultured Sphingomonadaceae bacterium | reverse complement strand
GATCCCAGCCTGCGGAGCACGCTCGGGCCGGCGGGAGGCGACCTGTTCAGCAAGCCCCATTTCCTCGGCCAGGCGCGGATCGTCCGCCCCGGCGGACCCGCCGGGCGCGCGCTGCTGCTCGTCCAGCTCGCCAGTCTGCACAGCGGCGACGGGGATCAGCGCGTGCTTACCCAGGCGCTCGCCTACGATCGGCGCTCCGACCGGTTCGTGCGCATCTATGAGATCGTCACCGGCCGCAACAACAACCAGGAGACGCGCTACATCGACGCGGGCGCGCTCAAGGGCGCGATCGTCTCGGCCGAACCGACGCGCGACGCTCCGTTCGCGTTCTGGATCACGGTCAATGCGCTCACCCGCGAATTCTCGTATCGCCAGGCTTTGCGCTATCGCAGCGCTACGCGTTACGGCGACGGCAATCGGCTGGCGGTGATCGATTCCGAGATGCCGAATATCCAGCGGCGCCTCGGCCGGTGGCGGCCGGGTCAGCCCTTGCCCCGGCCCGCGCACGATTGCGCCAGGCCGCACCTGATCGGCATGGAATTGTGGTGCGCATGAGCGAAGCCGTGCGGTTCAGTCGCCACTTTCGCCCGGGCAGGTCGCGACATGCTCCCATGCGGTGCCCGCCTCCTGCTTGAGCTGCGCCTGACGGCGCCGATCGAAGCCGTCGAAGAAGGACAGGCCGGTCTCGGTCTCGATCGAGGCGATCGGCTGCACATAGGCCTGTAGATCGGACAGGATCGATCCGATCTTCCGGTTGGGCAGCACGAACCCCACCGCGCGGCCGCTATTGCCGTCATAGACGATCTTGAAGAACGCGGCGGGCACCGCGACCCGGTCGGTGCCGATCGTGGCGGGCCGCGCGCCGTAGATCGGGCCGGTGATGACGTAGAGATCGGTATGGCCGCCGCAGACCACCCAGGCGCGCACCGTTTCCTCGAGGAACTTCCAGGCGCCCCGGTTGAAGCCGATCCCGACCTGCGGCGCTATGTTCGAAAGATAGAAGGATTGGTCCATCACGTTCTGCGCGAACTTGGCGTCGCCCGCGGGCGATTGATGGCCGCGGTCCAAATCGGTGCGCAGATAGTCGGCGTTGCTCGCGTCCGCATTCGCGGGCAATGCCGGATCGTGCTGGAACGCGTTCGAGCGGACCGCGGACCCGGTGAGATCGGCGGGCGCGAGCCGCTCCATCGCCCAATCGGGATCGCGCGTATCGGCATCGAACGCCAGCACGTAGCCGCGGCGGCAGATCAGCGTCTCGCGCCGCGCGACCGCGGCTCCCTGCTGCCGCGGCAGGCCGATCGCGAACCGGGCGAGGCATTGCGGCGTGGCGGAATTGGGGGGCGCGGGCGGGGGCTCGACCGGAACCGCCGCGGGAGCGGCCGCCACCGGCGTCAGCGTGGGCAAGGTCGAGGATGAGGCGGGCGCCACGGGCACGGGAGCGACCGCCGCGGGCGGGGCGGCGACGGTGGTGAGCGGGGTCCGCAGCAGCACGGCGCCGCCCGCAACCAGCGGCAGCAACGCGCCGATCGCCGCGCCGATATTCCCGTCCACCCTGCGAAGGCGCACCACGCGCTTAGGCCGGTGGCGGCGGCGGGGGCGCGCCGGCGCTCGGGTCCCCGCTGCCCGAATTGCCGATCCCCTTCGCCACGACATAGCTGGTGCCGCTGATGCCGAGCAGCAGGAGCACGTTCTGGGGGATGTCGACGAAGCGGCCCGCCTCGAGGCTGAGGACGAGGTACACGCCGGCGATCACGAAGGTGAAGATCAGGAATTGCAGCCGCGACAGGCTCGCCTTGGGAACCTCGGGCGGCGCCTGCGCGCCCGCCGCCACCATCGTCTGCGCGCGGATCTGCGCGGCCGGATCGGCGGGCTCGGCGATCAGGTATTTAAGGTTGATCGTGCCGTTGATCAGCGCCCAGATGATCGCGACCGCGATGCCGCAGATCACCGCGGTGACCGCGATTGCCACGATCGCCGAAATCCATCCCCAGAACCCGATGATCACGCCCTGCTCCCCAATGATATGCGGCTTTTGCCGCCCAGATAGACGCCGTGGCTGCCGAGCAGGGTCAGCACGACCCCCATCGGCACGTCCGGCAGCGATTGTCCCCGCTCGCGCGTCAGCGCCGCGCCGGCATAGCCCGCCGCCACGATGATCGTCGTCAGGACGAGCTGCATCCTCCCGACCGTCGTCCTTCGACCCGGGACCGGGGTCAGCAGACCGGTCGTGAGAATCTTGCCGCCGAACATCTGGATCACGGTGACACCCAGGAGAAGCGCGAACCAGCTGCCGATCACGAACTCGACGACCCGGCTAAGCTGCGGCAATACCATCGCTCGCTCCTACCGGCCCGACGCCTGCGACCTTAACAGTAATGCATTCGAACGGGAAGTCGCGGGCAACACAAGCTTATCTTGAACGCCGTCCCATTGAAATATCAACAAGATAACCGCCCGTGCCATGCCGAAGAGCCGGTCGATGTCATAGGCCTCGACTCGGAAGCGCGGATATTGGAGATACGATCCGACGATCAAACCCGGGCGATGATCTGTCCGCGGAGTCGAGAGCGCAACAAGGAGAAACATGATGGTGACCATTCCCGCCGAGATCGTCGCCGCCGCGCAATCGGGCCAGAGGAAATACAACATCCCCGCCTCGGTCTCGCTTGCCCAATATGCGATCGAGAGCGGCTGGGGAAAGCACGACCTCGGCTGCTTCAACTATTTCGGCATGAAGGCGCCGTGCGACGCCGATCACAAGCCGCTGGTGCCGTTCGTCATCCTCAAGACGCGCGAGCAGGATCGCCATGGCAACGATTATTATATCGAGGCGCCGTTCCGCAAGTTCGCCTCCCCCGAGGAGGCGTTCGACGAGCATGCGAGGCTGCTCGGCACCAAGCCCGTCTACGCCGCGGCGCGCGCCAAGCTGCCCGATCCGGACGCGTTCGCCGATGCGCTGACGGGGGTCTACGCGACCGATCTCGGCTACGGCAAGGCGCTGAAGGCGGTGATGCACGGATCGAACCTGACCCAATACGACAAGATCGGCCCCGCCACCGGTTGAGCTCGTCCGCCGCGGCGCTGTACGCGATCGGCGAAATGCGCGATCCGGAGCGTCACCCTTGCCCGACGACTCGCCTCCCCGTTCCGCCTTGCGCTGGCAGGCGGACTTCTGCCGCAAGAGCGGTGCGCCGATCCTGGCGCGGGTGTGCGACGCGCTGGCGGAGTGCCTCGACGACACGAGCGCCACCGGACGGCGCGTGCTCGGCTGGCCGGGCGATCCGATCGCCGACGGGCTGCCGCTGCGCACCGCCGCGCCGTTCCACGCGCTGGTGCGGAGCGGGCGGGGCGGCGCGCTCGACGCGGTGTATCGCGGCGAGTTCCGCGAGGCGGCGTGGATCGCGGCGGCGCTGCGCGCGGCGATCCGGGCGCATGACGCGGAGATCGCGGCATGGCTCGACGGGCCGCCGCAGACCAACGAGCCGGCGCGTTCGGGCGTGCTGATGGCGGGGCTGCTCGCGCTCGCCGCGCGCTTCGCACCGCTTGCCCGCTTCGAACTGCTCGAGATCGGATCGAGCGCCGGGCTCAACCTGATGATCGATCGCTATTCGTTCGATCTCGGCGGGGTTCGGGCGGGACCGGCCGACGCGCCGCTCCACATCGCACCCGAATGGCGCGGTCCGCCGCCTCCCGCCGCCGAGGTGCGGATCGAAAGCGTGCGCGGCGTCGATGTGGCACCGCTCGATCTCGCGGACGCCGCGACCGCCGAGCGGCTGATGGCCTATATCTGGATCGACCAGGCCGACCGGCTGGAGCGCACCGCGCGCGCGATCCGCCTCGCCCGGGCGACGCCGCCACGGCTGGAGCAGGGCGACGCCGCCGACTGGATCGAGGCGCGGCTGGCCGAGCCGCAGGCGAACGGCGTCGTCCGCGTGCTGATGCACAGCATCGTGTGGCAGTATCTGCCGCCCGCGACGCAGGCGCGGATCGAGGCGGCGATGGCGGCGGCGGGCGCGGACGCGCGCGCCGATCGCCCGCTCGGCTGGGTCGCCTATGAAGGCGAGCGCGGCCTCGCGCAGCATGGCCTCACGGTGCGAAGCTGGCCGGGCGACGGACGCGCGATGCGCCTCGCCTCGGCGCATCCGCATGGGGCGTGGATCGCGTGGAGCGCGCCTGTGGAAGAGCTTAGCTCTCGCCCGGCGCCTCGGCCTTGATCGCCAGCGCGTGGACGCGCTCGGCGAGCAGATCGCCCAGCGCCCCGTTGACCAGCCGGTGCCGCGCCACGCGCGACGCGCCGGCGAAGGCGGCGGCCGAAATTTCGACCGTGAAGTGGCTCTCGCCGCGCGGATCGTGCCCGGCGTGGCCGCGATGGTGCGCGCTGTCGTCGGTCACGACCAGGCGTTCGGGCGAGAAGGCGGATTGCAGCCGCCGCGCGATTTCGGCCGCGACCGGCCCGGTGGGATGTGCGTCCATCGCTCCTATATAGCCGGGTTGCAGGAGGACGCGACCCATTGGCCGACGGCAAGCCGAAAGAAGCCCGCTTCCACGGGCGGATACCAGGAGCGCGCGCGTGCAGCGTCGAAGGGTGCACCCAGCCGGGCGAGTTCCGCGCGCCGCCGGAGGAAGGCGCGCGTCCGCGCCAGCACGGGCCGGGCGCATGGCGCTGGCTGTGCCTCGACCACGTCCGCGCGTTCAACGCGAGCTACAATTACTTCAACGGGATGAGCGCCGACGAGATCGATGCCGAGCAGCGCCCCTATGCCGGCTGGGAGCGCGAGACGCGCGCCTTTTCGGCGAGCGCGGACCGGCCGCCGCGCTGGGCCGACTTCATCGATCCGCTGGACGCGATCCAGACGCGCTTCCGGGGGACGCGCACGCCCGACCGCACGGACGGCAAGCCGCTCTCGATCGAGGATCGGCGCGCGCTCAAGACGCTGGGGCTGGAACTCGACGCCGACCGCCGCGCGCTGCGCCAGCGTTACTCCGAGCTGGTGCGCCGCTACCATCCCGACCGCAACGGCGGCGACCGCAGCCACGAACGCGCGCTGGGCGAGGTGATCGCGGCCTATCAGCGGCTCAAGGGATCGGCCGCGTTCGCGTAACCGACGGCGCGGCGCTGCTTGGGCATGCCTTGCTCGCGTCGAGAACCGAGCCGCGACCCGTCGCTCGGGACGAACGGAGAAGCGCGACGGATCGGTCGTAAACCGCGCTAACCCCGCCCGCGATAGGGCGGCACGCCCTGATCGGGGAGCCACAGCCCGTGCGGAGGAGGCCCCGATTGCCAGAAGACGTCGATCGGGATGCCGCCGCGCGGATACCAATAGCCGCCGATGCGCAGCCACAGCGGCGCCATTTCGCCGACCAGCCGCTCGGCGATGCCGATCGTGCAATCCTCGTGGAAGGCGGCGTGGCTGCGGAACGCGCCGAGGAACAGCTTGAGCGACTTCGACTCGACGATCCGGTCGCCCGGCGCGTAATCGATCACGAGGTGCGCGAAATCGGGCTGGCCGGTGACCGGGCAGAGCGAGGTGAATTCGGGCGCGGTGAAGCGCACGAGATAGGCGCGGCCGGGGCGGGGGTTGGCCACGTAATCGAGCGTCGCCGCCTCGGGCGAGGCGGGGAGCGGCGAGGGCCGGCCGAGATGGGTGATGCTCATGTCCGCGATCTAGCCGCCGGGCGCGCGCGCGTCACCTGCCGCTGGACTCGGCGAGCGGCGCGCGCCAGGAACAGGGCATGAACACGCTCGTCCTGATCCTCGGCGATCAGCTCTCGCCCGACATCTCCTCGCTGCACGACGCCGATCCCGCCGCGACGATCGTGCTGATGGCCGAGGTGGCGGAGGAGACACGCTACGTGCGCCACCACCGGCGCAAGCTCGCCTACATCCTCTCGGCGATGCGCCACCATGCCGAGGCGCTGCGCGCGCTCGGCTGGACGGTGGAGTATGTCACGCTCGACGATCCCGACAATGCGGGCAGCTTCACGGGCGAGGTGGTGCGCGCGGCGGCGCGGCACGACGTGGAGCGGATCGTCGTCACCGAGGCGGGCGAGTGGCGCGTGCAGGCGATGCTCGAGAGCTGGGAGACGCTCACCGGCCTGCCCGTCGAGATCAGGCGCGACCGCCGCTTCATCGCCAGCAAGGCCGCGTTCGCGCGCTGGATGGAGGGACGCACGGCGCCGCGCATGGAATGGTTCTACCGCGAGATGCGGCGCGAAACCGGGCTGCTGATGGACGAGGGCGCGCCCGCCGGCGGGCGGTGGAACTTCGACGCGGACAACCGCAAGCCGCCGCCGCGCGGGGTGGCGATCCCGCGTCCGCCGCACTTCGCGCCCGATGCGATCACGCGCGCGGTGCTGGCGCTGGTGGAGGCGAGGTTCGCGGATCATGTCGGGAGCCTCGCCGGCTTCGGCTTCGCGGTGACGGCGGCGCAGGCGGCGGAGGCGCAGGCGTGGTTCCTCGATCACGCGCTGGCGCGCTTCGGCGATTACGAGGACGCGATGCTGACGGGCGAGCCAATGCTGTGGCACGCGCACCTGTCGCCCTACATCAATTCGGGGCTGATCGATCCGCTGGCCTTGGCGCGCGCGGTGGAGGCGCGGTATCGCGCGGGCGCGGTGCCGCTCAACGCGGCGGAGGGCTTCATCCGGCAGGTGATCGGCTGGCGCGAATATGTGCGCGGCATCTACTGGTGGACCGGGCCGGATTATGTCGAGCGCAACCATCTCGGCGCGACGCGGCGGCTGCCCGGCTGGTATTGGACGGGCGAGACCGACCTGCATTGCCTAAGCCAAGCGATCGGCCAGACGCTCGACCTCGCTTATGCGCACCATATCCAGCGGCTGATGGTAACGGGCAATTTCGCGCTGCTGATCGGCGCCGATCCCAAGGCGGTGCACCGATGGTATCTCGAGGTCTATGCCGACGCCTATGAGTGGGTCGAGCTGCCCAACACGCTGGGGATGAGCCAGTTCGGCGACGGCGGGCTGCTCGGCTCCAAGCCCTATGCGGCGAGCGGCGCGTATATCAACCGCATGTCCGATTATTGCGGGCGGTGCCGCTACGACGTGAAGGCGCGCACCGGGCCCGACGCGTGCCCGTTCAACGCGCTCTACTGGGACTTCCTCGCGAGGAACCGCGCGAAGCTCGGGCACAACCACCGGCTGGCGATGCCGTACCGCAACTGGGACCGGATGGGGAAAGCCGAGCAGGCCAAGGTGCGCGCGCAGGCGGCGGAGTTCCTCGCGGGCCTCGACGCGGCGCCGGGGGGCTATTAGGCGCCTGTGGCATGAGCGACAGCGACAAGATCGGCCCCGCCACCCGCCTGGTCGAGGCCGGGCGGCGCAAGGAATGGACGCAGGGGATCGTCAACCCGCCCGTGTGGCGCGCCTCGACGATGCTGTTCGACGACGTCGCCGCGCTGCGTGCCGCGATGAAGCGGTCGAACGAGGTGCTCTATTACGGGCGGCGCGGCGCGCCGACGCAATGGTCGCTGGCCGACGCGCTGACGATGCTCGAGCCGGGCGCCGCGGGGACGACGCTCCACCCCTCGGGCACCGCGGCGATCACCACCGCCTTGCTCGCGGTGCTCGCGCCGGGCGACGAGCTGCTGATGGTCGACAGCGCCTACGAGCCGACGCGCGCCTTCTGCGACGGGCTGCTCGCGCGGATGGGGATAGCGACGCGCTATTACGATCCGCTCGTCGCGGGGGCCGAGATCGACGCGCTGTTCGGCGAGCGGACGCGCGCCTTGTTCATGGAGAGCCCGGGCAGCCTCACCTTCGAGGTGCAGGACGTGCCGGCGCTGTGCGCCGCAGCCAAGGCGCGCGGGGTGGTCACTTTGATCGACAACACCTGGGCGACGCCGCTGCTGTTCCCCGCGATCGCGCATGGCGTCGACATCTCGATCCTCTCCTGCACCAAGTACGTCGCGGGGCATTCGGACGTGATGCTGGGATCGGCGACCGCGGTGGCGGGGCTGTTCGAGCGCGTGCGCAAGACCGCGCAGGGGCTGGGGCATTGCGTCAGCCCCGACGACGCCTTCCTCGCCAGCCGCGGGCTGCGCACGATGGGGGTGCGGCTGAAGGCGCACGAGGCGGGCGCGCTGACGGTGGCGCGCTGGCTCGCGGACCAGCCGCTGGTGAGCGCGGTGCTGCATCCCGCACTCCCCGGCGCGCCCGGCCACGCGCTGTGGCAGCGCGATTTCACCGGCGCGGCGGGGCTGTTCGCCTTCGCGATCCGGGGGGACGACGCGGCGCGGACGCGGCTGATCGACGCGCTCGAGCATTTCGGAATCGGCTTTTCGTGGGGCGGGTATGAGAGCCTGGCGCTGCCGATCGATCCCGAGCGGCTGCGCACCGCGCGGCGCTGGGACTCGCCCGGCGCGATGGTGCGGCTGCAGATCGGGCTGGAGGATCCCGCCGACCTGATCCGCGACCTCGCGCACGGCCTGGAGCAGGCCGCGCGCTGACGTCACGGCGGATCGCCGCGCACTTGTTGCAGCGTTGCAACACGTTTCACCCGCGTGACATGGCGCCGCCGATTTCGATTGTGCGGCGCAACGCGCGGGCTCAAGGCGGCATCACCGGCACGCGCTCCCCCCGTCAGAGGAGAGGACGCCACCGGTACGCATTGGAACGCGACCGCAATAGCGAGAAGGATTCCATCATGCGCTCCACCCTCATCGGGTTCTCCATCCTGGCCGCCGTCGCGGCCGCCGCTCCGGCCATGGCCGAAGACCCGCCGGCCGCGCCCGCGAGTGCGTTCACCGTCACCGGCGGCGCGACGCTGACCAGCGACTATCGCTTCCGCGGCATCTCGCAGACCGACAAGCGCTTCGCGGTCCAGGGCACGCTCGGCGTGAGCCACGCATCGGGTTTCTACGTCGGCGTCTGGGGCTCCTCGATCGACGATTACGTCGCCAATGGCGGCGATCAGGAAATCGATCTCTACGGCGGCTACAAGAAAACCGTCAACGGCACGACGATCGACGGCGGACTGCTCTATTATTATTATCCGGGTTCGGGCGGCGCCAATACCGACTTCTTCGAGCCTTACCTCAACGCGTCGCACACGTTCGGGCCGATCGGCGCCAAGATCGGGCTCAACTATGCGTGGAAGCAGAAGGCGCAGTCGTGCGCCTACGACCCGCGCTGCCGCAACAAGGCGAAGGAGGACAGCCTCTACACCTATGGCGAGCTGTCGGCGGCGATCCCGCATACCGGCCTGACCGTCACGGGGCATATCGGCGAGAGCTGGGGCCGATCCTACCTGACCAACGGGCTCAAGGACTATACCGACTGGAGCGTGACTGCCGCCTATACCTGGAAGGCGCTGACCTTCAGCGTCGCCTATGTCGATACCGATTTCAAGCGGGGCGAGTTCCAGGTCGGCACGCGCCAGGAAGCCAAAGCGGGAATCGTCGGCGCGATCGCGGTGGCGTTCTGATGGCGTGACCCGCCCCCTCTCCCCTCCGGGGAGAGGGCCGGGGAGAGGGGGCGACGTGGGCCATGTTGCGCCTAACCTCCCACGACTCCCCCTCTCCCAACCCTCTCCCCGGAGGGGAGAGGGCTTGAGGAGGAGGAACATTACGCGAACAAACGCTTGACAGCGCCCCGCTGTTGTGGCATAAGTCAGGAACGCTGAGGAAGTGTAGCCGACGGGATCGGCGGACTGGAAGGGCCGGGGCGGCGCGAGCTGCTTTCCGGCCCTTCGCGCGTGGAGAGAACATCGATGGGCGAGGGTGACGAGGTGGCCGGTGGGGCCGTCGCGAAGGAGCGCGCGCGTCCGGCGCGCCGCGCGCCCAGCCGCCGGCGCAAGCCCAAGGCGCGCACGATCGTGCGCTGGTCGGCCAAGCGCGAGGACATGTTCCTCGCCGCACTCGCTGAGACCGCGAACGTCGCCGCCTCGATCCGCGCCTCGGGGCTGTCCGAGACCAACGTCTATCGCCGCCGGCGCGGATCGGACGAGTTCCGTGCGCGCTGGGGCGCCGCGCTGCGCGAGGGCTATGTCAAGCTGGAGACCTTGCTGCTCGACCGCGCGCTCAACGGGGTCGAGAAGACGGTGTGGCACGGCGGCAAGGCGGTCGGCACGATGATCGAATATTCGGACCGGCTGGCGCTGGCGCTGCTCGCCGCGCACCGCGGCACCGTGCTCGGCCCCGCGCCCCAGGCGGACGAGGTGCCCGAGGAGGACTTGCGCGCGCGGCTGGCCGAGCGGCTGAGCGCGATGAACCGCGGCATGGGCGGCGCGGGCTGATCATCCTTTCTGGTCGGGACGGAGGGCGGATGGATCCGGGAGTGACGCTGCCCGCGGGCGCATCGCGGATGGAGCGGATCGCGGCGGGCACCGCTGACGAGCGCGGGCAATGGAAAAGCGCGGTCGCGAAGGACCTGCTCGCGACGCTCGACTGGAACTGGCCATGGTATGCGCGCGAAGGGCAGATGCCGCCCGAGGGCGAGTGGCGCACCTGGCTGATCCTGGCGGGGCGCGGCTTCGGCAAGACGCGCGCGGGCGCCGAATGGGTGCGCGCGCATGCCGAGGTCGACGGGCGCTTCCGCATCGCTTTGGTGGCGGCGACCCTAGCGGAGGCGCGTGCGGTGAAACGCTCGATATTGCGGGCGCGCTCACGAGCGATGCGATCACCGACGCCGATCTGCTCGCCGGGCGCTGGGATGGGGCGGCGGTGCGGTTGTTCGCGGCTGACTGGACCGATCCGGCGGCGCCCTTCGTGCCGCTCGCGCGCGGCACGCTCGGCGATGTCGCGCTGCGCGACGGCGCGTTCACCGCCGAGATGCGCGGGCCGACCGCGGTGCTGGAGCGGCCCGTCGTCGAGCAGACCTCGCCCGACTGTCGCGCCAGCCTC
>CAXUGZ010000017.1:1864-2398 GCA_964250685.1 uncultured Sphingomonadaceae bacterium | reverse complement strand
AGGCCGCCGGCGACGCCGAGGTAGGCGATCCACGCCGCGCCGAACTGGGCGATCGGCGCTGCCGCGTCGATCTTGCGGCCCGGACACACTTGGCGCGGCTGGCCGCTCCGGGCGACGGCGCGACGCTGACGCTCGACACGCCCGAGCCTAGCGCCAACGCCTTCGCCTATGGCCGGATCGAGTGGATCGACGGCGCGAACAGCGGGCTCGCCGGGCTCATCGCGGCCTCGGACGGCGCGACGCTCACCTTGCGCGATCCCCCCGCTTACGGCGCCCCCGCCGGCACGCGTGTGCGCCTGACCGAGGGGTGCGACCGGATGCTCGCCACGTGCCGCGATCGCTTCGCCAATGTCGCCAATTTCCGCGGCGAGCCGTGACTGCCCGGCAACGACCTTCTCACCCGCTATCCGGGAGCCTGACAATGACGGACCGCGACCGGATCGTCGCGCGGGCGCGCGGCTGCGTCGGCGCGCGCTTCCGCCCCTATGGACGCGATCCGGCGCTGGGGCTCGATTGCGTCGGCGTGGCCGCGAT
>CAXUGZ010000017.1:0-1854 GCA_964250685.1 uncultured Sphingomonadaceae bacterium | reverse complement strand
CGGACGGCGATCGCCTCGTATGCGCTGCGCAGCGCCGATGTGAAGGCGGTGGAGGCCGCGTTGGCCAAAGCGGGATTGCGGCGCTCCGCTAGCGCCGAGGCGGGCGACCTCGCGCTGGTGCAAGCCGCGCCGACCCAGCTCCACCTCGCCGTGCTGACCGACCTTGGCTTCGTCCATGCCGACACCGGGCTTCGCCGCATCGTCGAGACACCCGGCCGGCCGCAGGGCCTCCTGTCTACCTGGCGCGAGGACAGCTGATGGCGACCCTGATCCTCACCACCGTCGGTACCGCGATCGGCGGACCGATCGGTGGCGCGATCGGCGCGGTGCTCGGCAACCAGCTCGATCACCGCCTGCTTGCGCCCAAGGGCCAGCAGGGTCCGCGCCTCGGCGATCTTTCGGTGCAGACGTCGAGCTACGGTAGCGCGATCCCGCGGCTGTTCGGCACGATGCGCGTCGCGGGCACGGTGATCTGGGCGACCGATCTGCGCGAGGATGTGCATCGCTCGGGCGGCGGCAAGGGTGGCGCGGCCTCGACCGACTACTCCTATTCCGCCTCGTTCGCGGTGGCGCTGTCCGCGCGCCCGATCCTGCGCGTCGAGCGGATTTGGGCCGACGGCAAAGTGCTGCGCGGCAGTGTCGGCGACTTCAAGAGCGAGACCGGCTTCCGCCTCTATCTCGGCGACGAGGCGCAGGAAGCCGATCCGCTGATCGCGTCGGCCGAGGGCATCGCCTCGGCACCGGCGCATCGTGGGATCGCCTACGCTTTGTTCGACACGCTGCAGCTGGCCGACTTCGGCAATCGCATTCCCTCGCTGACGTTCGAGGTCGTCGCGGACGAGGCGCCCGTGCCGATCGCGGACATCGCGGCGGATCTGACGCAAGGCACGGTTGCGGGCGCTGGCGGCCCGACCGTCGGCGGTTTCGCGGCGAGCGGCGACAGTGCGCGCGGTGCGCTGGAGGCGCTGGCGCAGAGCTACGCCATGCCGCTGGCCGACGATGGCGATGCACTGCTGATTGCGCCCGACGCGATCGTCACGATCGACCCCGCCGAACTCGGCGCGACGGCGAAGGCTACCGCCGATCCCAGCCGCGCCCGCACGCGCCAGGCGACGGGCCAGCTCCCCGACGAGGTGACGCTCGGCTATTACGAGCCGGCGCGGGATTATCAGGCCGGGTTGCAGCGCGCGCGGCGCGACGGCATCGGCCAGCGCGGCGAGCGGATCGATCTCGCCGCGGCACTCGATGCCAGCGACGCCAAGGGGCTGGCCGAAACGGTACTGACGCGCCGCTGGGTAGAGCGCGAGCGGCTCACCGTCGCGCTGCCCTGGCGGCAGCTCGAAATCGCGGCCGGAACGCGCGTCTTGCTCGACGGCCGATCGTGGCGGGTCGCGAAGCGCAGCGTCGAGAGCATGGCGGTCGGGCTCGATCTCATTGCAGAGAATATCGTGCCGCTGGCATCGCCGGCCGCCACGCCGGGCCGCGCGACGGGCGGCCCGGATGCGCCCGCGGGATCGACCATGCTGATGCTGGTCGATCTCCCCGCGCTCGACACGACCACGCCGGACGCGCCGCGCGTCTATCTCGCCGCCGCCGGCACCGGCGCGGGGTGGCGGCGCGCGGACGTTAGCCTGAGCTTCGATGCGGGCGCGATCTGGCAGGGGGCGGGGCGAACCGCGGCGCCCGCGGTGATGGGCACCGCGCTCGCTGCCCTGCCGGCGGGGCCGCGCGAGCTTTTCGATCGGCGCGCGACGGTCGAGCTGGCGCTGGGCAATGACGGCATGGCGCTCGCCAGCGCGACCGAAGCACAGCTTGGCAATGGCGCGAACCTCGCACTGCTGGGCGACGAGCTGC
>CAXUGZ010000016.1:12297-13321 GCA_964250685.1 uncultured Sphingomonadaceae bacterium | reverse complement strand
CTTAGATTACAAGGCTTGAACGCGGTTCGGGCCGCACCGGGCAACAGAAGCGGATTCCGGCGGCCGCCGGGGGGGCCGAGCAACAGAACCCCCCGGACCCCTCCCCGTCATTCCGGACTTGGTCCGGGATCCACGGTGACGCACAATCGGCGATCGATATCGGGTGGACTCGCTCGCTTCCCGGTAGACCCCGGAACACGTCCGGGGTGACGGTTAGGCGTGGACGCGCCAAGCCGAATGCCGCGCCGCTTTCGCTTTGCGGGACTGTTCGCTAGAGAGGCGCCGATCCGCGCGGTCCGGCGGAGGGGAGAGGCTGCTTGGCGCTGACGCCGGTCGAGAATGAAGCGTTCGTGCGCGAGGTCGACGACGATCTGCGCCGCGAGCAGATGGCGGGGCTCGCGCGGCGCTGGGGCATGGTCGGCGGCGGGCTCGTCCTGGCCGCTTTGGTCGCGCTCGCCGCCTTCCTGTGGTGGCAGAACCATCGCACCGCGCAGGCGGGAGCCGAGAGCGAGCAGCTCGCGCAGGTGCTCAGCGACGTCGACGTCGGCAAGGCCAAGGCCACCGATCCGCGCCTGGCCGCGCTGGCGGACAGTTCGCGCGACGGCAATCGCGCGCTGGCGCGGATGACGCAGGCCGGGATCGCCGCCAAGGCGGGTGCCGCGGACGCCGCCGCGCGCTACCGCGCGATCGCCGACGATGCCGCGCTGCCGCGGGCGGTGCGCGAGCTGGCGATGATCCGCGCGACCACGCTGGAGTTCGATACGCTGGCGCCGCAGCAGGTGGTGGCGCGGATGAAGCCGCTGGCGGTGCCGGGCGCCGCATGGTTCGGCAGCGCGGGCGAGCTCGTCGCGGCGGCCGATCTCAAGATGAACCGGCGCGATCTGGCAGGCCCCCTCTATGCGGCGATCGCGCGCGATACGGTCGTGCCCGCCTCGATCCGCGGCCGCGCCGCCGGGATCATCTGGGCGCTGAGCGAGCTGCCGCTGGTGACGCTGGCGGTCGCGGCGCTCGGCGTCCTGAACAC
>CAXUGZ010000016.1:3112-12287 GCA_964250685.1 uncultured Sphingomonadaceae bacterium | reverse complement strand
GCCCGCTTCGATCCGCGGTCGCGCCGCCGGGATGGCGACCGTGCTCGGCCAGCAGGTCACGCCCGCCGCCTCCGCCGGCGCCCTGAAGGAATGAGCATGACCAAGCGTTTGGTGGCTGCGCTGGCGATCCTCGCCGCGCTCGGCGGGTGCGGCGTGTTCAAGGGCAAGGGGAGCAACCGTCCGAAGACCGCGGTGCTCGGCGAGCGCATCCCCGTGCTCACCACCGCCAACGACGCGGCGGTCGAGCCGAGCCTCGCCGACCTGCCCGTGACGGTGCCCGATCCGGTGGTCAACGATGCGTGGAGCCAGCCCGGCGGCAACGCCGCCAAGTCGATGGGCAACCCGTCGCTGGCGCCCGCGCTCAGCCCCGGCTGGTCGGCGACCATCCCCGGCGGCGCCAACAAGCAGCGGCTCGCCGCGCCGCCGGTCGTCGCCGACGGCAAGCTGTTCGTGGTCGATGCCGAGGGCGCGGTCCATGCCTTCGACGCGCGATCGGGCGCGCATCTGTGGCAGACCTCGCTCGACGACGCGCGCGGCGATCGCGTCGTGCTGTTCGGCGGCGGCGCGAGCGTCGATGCCGGCCGCGTCTACGCCACCGACGGACGCGGCGACGCCGCCGCGCTCGACGCCGCGACGGGCAAGATCCTGTGGAAGGTGCGCCCCGCCGGCGTGCTGCGCGGCGCGCCGGGCGTGGGCCTGGGCAACGTCTACGTGCTCACGCAGGACAACCAGATCCTCGCGCTCAAGGCCGAGACGGGCGCCACAATGTGGACCGATTCGGCGACGCTGGAGACCGCGGGGGTGTTCGGCGTCGCCGCGCCCGCGCTCGCGCAGGGCACCGTCGTCGCGGGCTTCTCCTCGGGCGAATTGTCGGCGCTGCGTTACGAGAACGGGCGCATCGTGTGGCAGGACCAACTGTCGCGCACGAGCATCTCGACCTCGGTGTCGACCATCTCGGACATCGACGCCTCGCCCGTGATCGATCAGGGCAAGGTCTACGCCATCGGCCAGGGCGGGCGCATGGTGGCGATGGACCTGGTGAGCGGCCAGCGGCAGTGGGAGATCTCGATCGGCGGCATCTCCACCCCGTGGCTGGCGGGCGAGTGGCTGTTCGTGGTGACCGACGAGGCGAAATTGCTGTGCGTCGCGCGCGCCACGGGCAAGATCCGCTGGATGACCCAGCTGCCGCGCTGGAGCGACGTCAAGAGCAAGAACAAGCCGATCGGCTGGTCGGGCCCGGTGCTGGCGGGGGGGCGGCTGCTGCTCGTCAACACGAGGGGCGAGCTGGTCAACGTCGCCGTCGCCGACGGCAAGATCGGCACCTCGACCAAGGCGGGCAAGGGCTTCTACCTGTCGCCGGTGGTGGCGGACAACATCCTCTATCTGCTCGACGCCAAGGGGCGGCTGTCGACCTGGCACTGACCGCGCCGCGCATTCGCGCTCGACTCGCTCGCGCTTAGGGCTGAAGGGACACGCATGGCCCCGCCGCCCGTCATCGCCATTGTCGGCCGGCCCAATGTCGGCAAGTCGACCTTGTTCAACCGTCTGGTCGGCAAGAAGCTCGCGCTGGTCGACGACCGGCCCGGCGTGACGCGCGACCGGCGCGAGGGCGACGCGCATCTGATCGGGCTCGACTTTCGCGTGGTCGACACCGCCGGCTTCGAGGACGAGGATCCGCAGACGCTGCCCGGCCGCATGCGCGCGCAGACGCAGGCGGCGGTGACCGGCGCGGACGCCGCCTTGTTCATGATCGATGCGCGCGCGGGCGTGATGCCGCTCGACGAGGAGATCGCGCGCTGGCTGCGCAACAGCGACACGCCCGTCATCCTCGTCGCCAACAAGGCCGAGGGCCGCGCGGGCGAGAACGGGCTGATCGAGGCGTTCGCGCTCGGCCTGGGCGATCCGATCCCGCTTTCGGCCGAGCATGGCGAGGGGCTGGTCGACCTGTTCGAGGCGCTGCGTCCGCATATCGAGCATGACGACGAGGAGGAGGAGGCCGAACCCGAGCCCGCCGAATGGGACGGCCCGCTCAAGCTGGCGATCGTCGGGCGCCCCAATGCGGGCAAGTCCACGCTCGTCAACAAGATGCTCGGCGAGGAGCGGATGATCACCGGCCCCGAAGCGGGGATCACGCGCGATTCGATCGCGATCGAATGGGAGTGGCGCGGCAAGGACGGCGTGGCGCGCGCGGTGCGCCTGATCGACACGGCCGGCCTGCGCCGCAAGGCCAAGGTCGAGGACAAGCTGGAGCGCCTGTCCGCCGCGGACACGCAGCGCGCGATCGACTTCGCCGAGGTGGTGGTGCTGCTGCTCGATGCGACGCGCGGGCTCGAGGCGCAGGATCTGCGCATCGCCTCGCAGGTGATCGAGGAGGGCCGCGCGCTGATCATCGCGATCAGCAAATGGGACGTCGCCGAACAGGCGCCGTCGCTGTTCCAGGGGGTGCGCGCCGCGCTGGAAGAGGGGCTGGCGCAGGTCAAGGGGCTGCCGCTCATCACCGTCTCGGGCTTCACCGGGCGCGGGGTCGACCAGCTGATCGAGGCGGCGTTCGCGACGCGCGAGGCATGGTCGCGCCGCATCGGCACGGGCGAACTCAACCGCTGGTTCGAGCGCGCGCTGGAGGCGAACCCGCCGCCCGCGCCCGGCGGCAGGCGCATCAAGCTGCGCTACATCACCCAGACGCGCACGCGCCCGCCCAGCTTCGTGCTGTTCGGCACGCGCGTCGATCAATTGCCCGAGAGCTACCGCCGCTATCTCGTCAACGGCATCCGGCGCGATCTCGGCTTCGGCGCGGTGCCGGTGCGGCTCACGCTGCGCGCGCCCGCCAATCCGTTCGACCGGAAATGATCCGGCTGGTCGACGCGCGCGGCCTGCGCTGTCCCTGGCCCGCGCTGCGGCTGGCGCGCGCGATGCGCGAGAGCGACGCGGTGACGATCCTGGCGGACGATCCCGCGGCACCCCGCGAGATCGCCGCGCTCGCCGCCGCGCAGGGCTGGCGGATCGCGCCGGCCGATGGCGGCTTCACGCTCAGCCAGCACCGACGATAATCCTTCCTTAATCGCCCTGCGCTACGAATCCGACACGGGCCCGTATCAGGGAAGACGCGGTGGACGACAGCCAGACGATCGATCGTGAGAAGCTGGACGCGTTGCGCCAGGAACTGGGCGCGAACTTCGCGCGCATCCTGGGCTATTTTCGCGAGGACGGCATCAAATCGATCGAGGCGATCGAGGAGGCGTTGCGCACGCGCAGCGCGGTGGGGCTGGTGCGGCCCGCGCACACGCTCAAGGGCGAGGCGCTCCAGTTCGGCGCGGTGTGGCTGGGGATGGTCGCCGAGCGGATCGAGACGTGCGCGCGCCGTGCGGTCGAGGACCGCACCTTCCCGGTCGACGCGGTCGAGCATATCGCGCGACTGCGTCCGCTGTTCGAAGAGGCGCTCGCCGTGCTGCTGCGCGACGCTGTGCCCGCCTCGCCGATCCGCCGCGCGGTCGGCTTCGGGCGCAAGGTGGTGGGCGGGCTGGCGTAGAGGCTTTTCCGCAAGAGCCGCTCGCCCTGTGCGAAGTCGAAGGGGCCGCTCTTCTGCCGCGTCGAACCATGAGCGGTGCTTCGGCAAGCTCAGCCCGAACGAGATCGGGTGACATGCTCCTCCTCATCGTCGAGGATGCGCCCGCACGGGCCGCGATAGGGCCGCGCACGCTGTCGCACGGCGTGATCGCCTCCCGCTCGAGCCGCTGATTACGCGACCGGCGCATTCCCCCCGACGACCGGATCGAATTACTCGGGGCGGCGCCTCCCGGTGCCGCCATCCAATCAAGCCCTCGCCCGCAGCGCGACGCCGCTTGATATGTCCTGCGCCTAAACGCGATCCATATGCCGAAACTACGCGATCACTATGCAGACAGCATAATAAACGTCTCGATTTGCTATCAGCGCAGAGACTAAAGTGCGGCTATCGCGAATGACGGTACGCCCATGCATGGCATCCGTTCCACCCAAGACATTCGCCAGTAAGTTGGGAACTTCCAACTGATCCGCGTCGTAGTTAGTTAATTATACTCACGATCAAAAAAACTACATTCAGGAGAGTCCAGAGGAACTCTGTCCGATGCCTGGGCAATCATATAACTAGTTCAGGGATACCAATATGATGATGCGTGGAAAGTCCGTATTTATTGCCCTGATGGGCGGCACTGCGGCGATGTTTCCTCAGAAGGTCGCGGCGGAGGTGATTGCTCCCGCCGACAACGCGGCGCCGAGCACCGAAATCGTCGTGACCGCCGCGAAGCGCGCCTCCACGGTGCAGAACACGCCGATCAGCATTTCGGCCGTCAGCGGTGTTGAATTGCAGGCGCGCGGCATCACCAACTTCGCGTCGCTCGCGCAATCGACCCCCGGCGTCTCGTTGAAGAACGAAGGCCCCGGGCAGACCGAGATCGAACTGCGCGGCATGACCTCGAGCGGGGGCAACTCCCCCACGGTCGGTTTCTACCTGGATGACATTCCGCTCACCCCGCCGGCGGGCGCCCAGAACGGCAAGGTGGTGATCGATCCGAGCCTCTATGACCTGAACCGTGTCGAGGTCTTGCGGGGCCCGCAGGGCACGCTCTATGGCTCGGGATCGATGGGCGGTACGGTGCGGTTGATCAGCAACCAGCCCAATTCCTCCATGTTCGAAGCCACCGCGGAGAGCATCCTTTCGGGAACCGAAGGCGGAGGATTCAACCACAGCAACAACGCGATGGTGAACATTCCGCTGGTGCCGGGCAACCTGGCGCTGCGCGTGGTGGGCACCGAGACGTTCACCAGCGGCTGGATCGACCGGATCGTCGCGTCTCCCTTCCCGCTCCCGAGCGTCGACGGATCCACCCGCGGCGACGTTCAGAACGCCCCGGTTCAGAAGAAATATTCCGGCGCGAACGCCCAGCAGCTTTACGGCGTGCGCGCGACCATCCTGTGGCAGCCGACCCCGCAGCTATCGATTACGCCCTCCTTCTTCTACCAGACCAGCAAGCAGAACGGCATCAGCGCCTACGACAGTCCTCCCGGCGTCGAGGCGCATTATCAGCCGTTCGACGTCGCCGAACCGCTGACCGACAAGATCACCATCTTCAGCCTGAACGTGAACTACAGCTTCGATGCGTTCGACCTGACCTCCAGCACCGCGCGGTGGACGCGTCGCGCCACCCAGATCGAAGACGGCAGCGAGGATTTCAACAACCCCAATACAGGCGCCACCTACAATTCCAACAACGGCCTGCCCAACCCGGGCTATTATGGGCCCACCGGAAGCGGCATCGTCTATGGAAAGGAGAACGACCCCTCCCGCCAGTTCAGCGAAGAGCTGCGCCTGGCATCCAAGGGTGCCGGGAAGCTTACCTGGGTCCTCGGGGCATATTATAGCAGCTTTACGGCGACCTGGAACTTCAACGGCACGACCCTGAACCCGTCGGCCTATCTGGATCTCGGCACCTTCGTGCCGGCGACCACAACCGACTGGTTCGACGCCGTATCCCCAACCAGGGAGAAGCAATATGCCGTCTTCGGCGAAGGCTCCTATGCCATCACCGGCAAGCTGAAGGCCACCGTCGGCCTGCGCTATTACAAATATAATTACCGCTTCTCATCCACGATAACCGGCTGGGGATCGGGCCTGGGCGCGGCGAACCCCTCGGAATCGGGCCTCATCAGACAGACCGCCGACGGCTTCAACCCCAAGTTCAACCTGTCGTATACGGTGAACTCCGACCTGATGGCGTATGCGACGGCCGCCAAGGGCTTTCGCCCCGGCGGGGGCAACGCCCAATATCCGGTTACCGGCCCTTACTGGAGCGCGGTCTACGCCCCCTACAATTTCCCCGGAAACAAATGGCCTTCCAGCTATCAGCCCGATTCGGTCTGGAGCTATGAGATCGGTGAAAAGGCCCGCTTCTTCGACCGCCACCTGACGATCAACGCCAGTCTCTATTATGAGGACTGGAACAACATCCAGCTTCTCGCCCTGCCCGGGGACTGGGCGCTCAACATCAACGGCAATCATGCCACGATCTATGGCGGGGAAATCGAAACCCGTGCGATCCTGGGCGGCGGGTTCCAGCTTTCGGCCTCCGCCGGCTATACCCACGCGCGGGTCAATCCCGGCCCGCATTGGCAGATCACGCCGACCAACAGGCTCTCCGACGTTGCTCCGCTGACGGGGAACGTCATTCTCAGCTATTCGCGAAATCTGACCGACAAATATACGTTGAACGCGCAGATCGAGAGTGCCTATGTCGGGAAGCGCTACTCCCTGGCCTTTCCCTATGGCTACTCTCTGAACGGCGAATATATCCGCCTGCCGGACTATGCGCTTACCAATATGCGGGTGGGGATCACTTCCAGCGACGGGTGGGGCGCCGCGCTGTTCGTGAACAACCTCTTCAACAAGAAGGCGCAGCTGGAGAGCTTGTTCCAGGAAACGCTGCCGAGCGCGTCGTTCAACCGGATCGTCACCAACCAGCCCCTCACCGCCGGTCTGGATCTGACCTATCGGTTCTAACTTCCGGAACGGCCCGCGGGCTTGGGCGGTGGGTTGCGAGAGGAAGAGTCGATCAGCCTCGGGCGCCGGCGCCTGTCCAGGACGGCCCCTCTCCCCTGAAGGGGAGAGGGAGTCGGCCTCAGCTTTCCCCCGCCGGCTTCGACTGGAGCTGGACATAATTGTGGATGCCCATCCGCTCGATCATGTCGAACTGCCGCTCGAGATAGTCGACATGCTCCTCCTCGTTGTCGAGGATGCGCTTGAACAGGTCGCGGCTGATATAGTCGCGCACGCTCTCGCACTGCGCGATCGCGTCGCGCAGCGTCGGGATCGCCTCGCCTTCCAACGCGAGGTCGGCGCGCAGCACCTCCTCCACCGTCTCGCCGATGCGCAGGCGGCCGAGATGCTGAAAGTTGGGCAGGCCGTCGAGGAACAGGATGCGCGCCGCCAGCCAGTCGGCATGCTTCATCTCGTCGATCGATTCCTTGTATTCGAACTTCGCCAGCCGCTCGATCCCCCAATGATCGAGCAGGCGGTAATGCAGGAAATACTGGTTGATCGCGGTGAGCTCGTTCTTGAGCGCGGCGTTCAGGAACGCGATGACCTCGTCGTCACCCTTCATCTTCACTGCTCCTCGGCGGGTCCGCTCCCGTTAGCGGGCACGGCGGCGACGATGAAGCGCGAACGACTCGCGCGAGTCGTTCTCACGCGGCGGCGAGCCGCTCCTCGGCGATAAGCTCGCGCGCGAAGGGGATGCACTGGCCGCAGCGCGGACGGCGGCCGAGCGCGGCATAGGCCTGGAGCGGGCAGGCGGCGCCCGAACGCGCGGCGGCGCGCACGTCACGCTCGCGAATCGCATTGCACACGCAGACGACCATCGACGACTCCTTACGTCGCCTCATATCGATACTGAGATTAACTCGCAATAGCCCTTCGGCGCAGCGGCGGCACTTTTCGGCGCGCGAGCGCGCGCCACGCCCATTCGCACGGGCCATAAGCGAAGCGCTGCAGCCACACGGCGCTCCACGCGAGCATCAGCAGCCACGCCGCGAGCACGATCGGCAGCAGCATCCAGCGCTCGACGCGGCCGTATAGGCCGAGCCCCCAGCCGTCGAACAGCGCGGTCATCGCCAGGCTGGTGCCGAGATAGTTGCTGAGCGCGACGCGGCCGACGGCGGCGAGGCGCCGCCTGAGCGCGCTTCGCCCGCGCGCGCACCATGCGACGAGCAAGGCGGCGTGACCGGCGGCGATCACCCAGCGCAGCGGCATCGCCGCGAGGTCGGTCGGCGTCGCGGTCATCAGCGGCGGGAAGCCCGCGCGCACGATCACCAGCGCAAATCCAGCCATCATCGGCAGCCCGATGGCATAGGCGATCGCCGCGATGCGGGCATAGGCGCGCACGGGCCATTGCCCGGCCAGGAAGCCCGCGCGCAGCCCCGCCATGCCGAGCAGCATCAGCCCCAGCGTCTCGAACCCCGAAAACTCGATCTGGTTGAGGATCGCCGCGGGCTCGCCCGCCGCGAGGCTGCGCGCGAGCGGCGCCCACGGCCCGCGATGCAGCGCCAGATCGGCGGCGAGCGCGGGTGCGCGGGGCGGGCCGATCTGGTCGATCAGCGCGCGCCACGCGGCGACGTCGGCCGGCGCCGCGCCGGAGCGCGTGGCGGCGTGGCCCAGCGCCGCCAGCGCCTGGTAATGCATCCCCAGGATCGCCGCCTGCGTCGCGAGCAGCATCGCGGCCAGCACCAGCATCCGCTCCACCGGCAGCCGCCGCAGCGCGAACGCGACCATGCCGACGAGCGCGTAGAGCACGAGGATGTCGCCGTCCCACAGCAGGCACGCATGCGCGAGCCCGAACAGCAGCAGCACCCCCATCCGCGCATAATGCACCCGGGCCGCGCTCGCCCCCGCCGCCTCCGCGCGATCGGCGACGATCAGCAGGCTCGCGCCGAACAGCGCCGAAAAGATCGCGCGCATCTTGCCGTCGACCAGCACGAGCTCGACCGCCCAGACCGCCACGTCGGCGCCGCGCATCGGCCCGTAGGCGGCGGGATTGTCATAGGCGGCGAACGGCATCGCGAACGCCGCGACGTTCATCAGCAATATCCCCATCACCGCCGCGCCGCGCAGCGCGTCGATGGGCACGATGCGCGCCGTCGAGCTTGCCGGCCGTTCGGAGCTGGGGCGATCCATGGGTGGCAGCGTAGCGCATCGTCGTCGAGTTGCTATCCGGGGAAGCGGCCGGTGTCGCCGTTCCGCAGCGCGCAACCCGTTGCTACAAGCGGCCCCTGACCGGGGAGAGTCGATGATGGATATGGTGCGGAACGAGGCGATCGGCACGTTCGATGTGAAGCTTGCCCCGATCGGAGCGGCAGACGGCCCGATCGCGGGCATGTCGATCGACAAGACCTTTCACGGCGACCTGCAAGGCGGCAGCCGCGGGCAGATGCTGGCCTTCCGCAGCGGCGTCGATGGATCGGCCGGCTATGTCGCGATGGAGCGCGTGTCGGGCACGCTCGCGGGCAAAAGCGGCTCCTTCACGCTCCAGCATAGCGGCCTGATGGACAAGGGTGCGCAATCGCTGAGCGTCGTCGTCGTGCCCGATTCGGGAACCGACGGTCTGTCGGGGCTGACCGGGACGATGAACATCATCGTCACGGCCGG
>CAXUGZ010000016.1:0-3012 GCA_964250685.1 uncultured Sphingomonadaceae bacterium | reverse complement strand
TCGGGGCTCAATCCAGCTTGCGGCACGCCGGCCAGTGCACCGTGACGAGGTAGGCGCAGCTGCTGACCTGGACGCTGCCGTCGGCGCCGACGAAGGCGCCGTAATCGAGGTTGCCGGTGCAGCGCGCGACCCACATCATCACGTTCTTGTACGGTCCCTGCAGCGCGGCTTGCTCGACGCGGACGCATTTCTCGCCCGAATCGAGGATCGCGCGGCGCAGGGCGGCACGGCGCTGGACGTCGGGCAGCGCGCCGAGCCGATCGCTATAGGGGTTGGGCATCGCCTTCTGCGCCGCGATCGGCGCGGCGAGAAGCGCGGCGGCCGCGAAAGCGGCTGGGGCTGGGGAAAGTCTCATGGCGCGATCCTGTAAACCGCGTTCGCCCGAGCACCAACGCGATTGGCGCCGCTTCTATCGGATAGATGACCGCGCTCTCAAGACCGGGATGCGCTTCTACACTCCCTCCGGCATCTCCACCGGGCCGACCGCCTCGCGATATCGCGCGACCGCATAACGATCGGTCATCCCCGCGATGAAGTCGCCGACGTGGCGGGTGCGCGCGGGTTCCTCCGCCGGCAGCCGCGCCTGCCACGCCGCCGGGAGCAGCGTACCGTCGGCGAGATACGCCTCGGCCAGCCCGGCGACGATCGCGCGCGCCTGATCCGCCACCGCGCGCTGGCGCGGATGGTGGTAGAGCGCGGCGTACATGAACCGCTTGAGGCTGCGCTCGTCCGCCGCCATCGCGTCGGAAAAGCCGATCAGCGGCCCCGGCCGCGCGCGGACCGCCTCGATCGAGGCGGGGTTCGCCGCCGCGATGCGCCGCTTGCTCTCGTCGAGCAGGTCGCGCACCATCCGCCCGATCTGGTCGCGCACCAGTTCGCCCAGCAGCAGGGCCGGCGCGGCGCCGGGCCAGCGCGACTCCGCCGCGCGCCAGCCGCGCGCGATCAGCGGCACCGCCAGCGCCTCCTCCAGCGTGAGCAGCCCCGCGCGGATGCCGTCGTCGATATCGTGATTGTCATAGGCGATATCGTCGGCGAGCGCCGCCACCTGCGCCTCGAGCGAGGGCTGGGTCGCGAGATCGAGCGGCCATGCCGCGTCGATCTCCGCCAGCGCCCAGGGCGGCGCGGCGACCGGCCCGTTATGCTTGGCGAGCCC
Organism: uncultured Sphingomonadaceae bacterium; assembly: GCA_964250685.1. GTDB lineage: Bacteria > Pseudomonadota > Alphaproteobacteria > Sphingomonadales > Sphingomonadaceae > Sphingomonas_I. Next base: position 1,859 of record CAXUGZ010000016.1, on the reverse strand, counting down.
CTCCAGCGTCTCCCACGTCAGGTTGAGTCCCGCATGATGGGGGTAGGGCGAAACGAGCGTCGTGAGCACGCGCAGCGTGTGCGCGTTGTGATCGAAGCCGCCCGCCCGCGCCATCGCGCGCTCCAGCGCCGCCTCCCCGGCATGGCCGAACGGCGGGTGGCCGATATCGTGCGCGAGACACAGCGCCTCGGTCAGATCCTCGTTGAGGCCGAGCGCGCGTGCGATCGTGCGGCCGATCTGCGCCACCTCCAGGCTGTGCGTGAGCCGCACGCGGAAATGATCGCCGTCGGGCGCCACGAACACCTGCGTCTTGTGGCGTAGGCGGCGGAAGGCGATCGAGTGCACGATGCGGTCGCGGTCGCGCTGGAACGCGTCGCGCGCGCCGTCCGCACCCGGCCCCAGCGGGTGGCGCCGGCCCCGGCTGGTGCGCGGATCGGCGGCATAGGGGGCGAGCGCCATTGCGTGCGCATGGCGGCGCGGCGCGCGCGTGTCGAGCGGGGCTAGTCGATCTTTTCGACGGCCTCTCCCGCCTTGGTCTCGACGCGCAAGGTGGCGAAGCCCTCGCGCTTGCGCTCGCCCACCCAGTCCTGCGCCGCCTTCGACGATGCGAACGGGCCGATCATCAGCCGGTTGGTGAAGCGATAATGCAGCGTCCACGGCGTGCGACCGGCGAGCGGGCCCGGCCATTTCGCCTTGAGCTTGTCCCACGCGCGGCCGAGGTCCGCCTTGTTGGCGCCGCCCGCGACCTGCACCCAATGGCGCGGCGGGTTGCGCTTGGCCACGGCGCGCGCCTCGGCCTCTTCCGCGCGCTTTTGCTGGGCTTGGGCGACCGCGTCCGCCTTGGCCTTGGCGGTGGCGCGGGCGCGCGCGTCGGCCTTCGCCTGCGCGGCGAGTTCGGCCTTGCTCGGCACCGGATCGGGCGGCGGCGGTGCTGCGGCGGACGGAGCGAGGGCCGGGACCGGCTGGGCGGCGCGCGGCGCGGGCGGGGCGAGTGCGAGCGTCGGAGGGGGGGCATTCGGTGCGGGCGCGAGCGCGGCGCGGTCGATCGGCAGGCGCGGCGCCGCCGCCTGCGCGGTCTGCTCCCGCGCGGACGGCCGGCCCTCGCCAGGGAAGCGGCCGAGATGGATCGCCGCGGCCTTCTCGGCGGGCTTGAGCCCCGCCAGCCGGGTGAGATAGGGCGCGAACGCGGCGACCTGATCGCTCGGCATCACCAGCCGCGCCGCGGGAAGCGCATCGGCGCCGTCGCCCGTGAGCGCGAACACGAACGCCCGCGCGCGCCACGCGGGCACGTCCTGCTTGCGCAGCAGCGGATCGAGCGTGGCGAGGGCGGCGGCGCGGTCGCCCGCGATCGCCTGGCTGAGCGCGAGCCGACGCAGCGTCTCGTCGTCGGCGCGCGCGTGCAGCGCGAGCTGATATTCCTGCTGCGCGCGCTTGGGCACGCCGCGCAGATCGTAAGCCAGCCCGCGATCGGCGGCGATGCTCGCGGGCGGCACGCCGAGATCGACCGCCTCGCGGAACAGCCGCAGCGCCGCGCGCGCATTGCCGGTCTGCGCCATCGTCGCGGCGAGCCCCGCCTTGACCGGCCCGTTGCGCGGATCGAGCGCGTCCGCGCGCGACAGGAAGCCGGCGGCGGCGTTGGTGTCGCCCACCGCCAGCGCGGCGCTGCCCGCCCCCGCCAGCGCCGCGACGTCGTCGGGCGTCGCCGCGAGCACGCGCAGATAGCGCGACAGCGCCTCCGCCTGGTCGCCGCGAGCGGCGGCGTCGCGCGCCTGCGCGAGCGCATCGGGCGCGAGCACCGGCGCGAGCTGCGGCGGCACCATCACGTCGTCCTGGAGCGAAGCGGGCGCGGGAGCCGCGGC